>JBKCTS010000557.1:0-1933 GCA_046318695.1 Acidovorax sp. | reverse complement strand
GCCGAGCCACTGCGCCGCATGCTGCGCATCTTGCTTGAAGCCTGACCAGGCCTTGGCCACCGCCCCCGAAGCGCTTGCCGCACATGCTGCAGGCGCTTTCCTTATTGGTCCAACGGGACACAACCAATTACTCGGCGTTGGCAATTGGCAACACCGACACACCCCAATTTGGGGCGTGCAAGCTCTGCCCAAAGCTTCCGCGGCACATCAGCTTGTCACTGCAACACATTGATGCTATGGTGCTTTTTACCTATATTCACGTGCCGGGGCGGGATCAGACCATGCAAAAAAAAACGCCGCTCGACCGAGCCGCTCAAAAACCACTTCAGCTTTTGGCAAACATGCATCGTTGGAAATTTTCTGTCCTGGCGGCTGCCGCCGTAGCATCGGCCGGTTTTTATTCGGTTGACGCATCCGCGCTGGCGCTTGGCCGCATCGCAGTGCAGTCTGCCCTGGGCGAGCCCCTGCGCGCCGAAATCGACATCCCCCAAATCACCGCCGCCGAAGCAGACAATCTGCGTGCCGTGGCAGCGTCACCCGAGGTGTTTCGCGCCCAAGGCATGGAATACACATCGCTCGCGGGCAATCTCCAGTTCCAGCTGCAGCGCCGCCCAGACGGCACGGCCTACCTGCGTTTGAGCAGCGATCGGCCGGTGAACGAGCCGTTCCTGGACGTCGTACTCGACGCCAACTGGGGGTCTGGCCGCATCGTCCGCAGCTACACAATGCTGTTTGATCCGCCCGCGCTGCGTCGCCCGGCCCCTGCCGTGACGGCAGCACCGCAAATCACCGCTCCGGCAGCAGAGACGACCCCCTCCGCTGCCGCCCCCCAAGCTGCGCCTCGCCCTGCCGCACAGGCACCAGCCCGTGTGGCACCCGCGGGTGGCGTCACCGTCCAGTCGGGCGACACCGCGGGCAGGCTGGCGAACGCCTATCGCCCTGCAGATGTTTCGCTGGACCAAATGCTGGTTGCCATGGTGCGCGCCAATCCGGACGCCTTCATGCAAGGCAATGTCAACCGCCTCAAGGCGGGCGCCGTGCTCCAGATGCCTGATGCGGCAGCAGCCAACGCCACCGATGCGCCCGAGGCGCGCCAAATCCTTGCCGCACAGGCACGCGATTTCAATGAGTTCCGGCGCAAGCTGGCTGGCGCCGTGCCGTCGACCGAGGTCGCCGCGGCCCAGCGCTCGGCAACGGGTGCCGTGCAAACCCGGGTGGAAGACCGCAAGTCTGCCTCTGCCACCCCCGACAAGCTGACGCTGTCCAAGGGTTCCGTGCAAGGAACCAAGGCAGCCGAAGAGAAACTCGCCAAGGACAAGCAGACCCAGGAAGCCGCCAAGCGCATGGCCGAGCTGTCCAAGAATATTAATGATCTGAACAAGCTCGCCTCGGCATCGGCGCCTGCAGGTGCTGGTACCGCGCCTGCCGCAGCGCCCCCGCCAAGTGGCACGGCCATTCAAGTGCCGGGTGTGCCCGCCACGCCGACCCCTGCGCCTGCACCAGCGACCCCCATCGAGGCGACCACACCGGCACCCGCAGTGGCGGCCAGTGCGCCATCTCCGGCAACAAGCCCTGAACCAGCCGCATCTGATAACGTGCCGGCCCCCGCAGCTGCGCCGGCACCTGCCGTTCCAACGCCTGTCGCCGACGTGCCGCCAGACACTCAACCCGGCTTCCTGGACGGCTTGATGGAAGATCCAGTGATCCCGCTGACTGCTGCGGGACTACTTGCCCTGCTCTTGGGCTTCGGGGCTTATCGAGTCGTGCAGCGCCGCAAGCAGGCAGCTGGCGTGGACAGTTCGTTCCTTGACAGTCGAATTCAACCTGATTCCTTCTTCGGTGCCTCTGGCGGGCAGCGCGTGGATACCGCCAACAGCGAAATGACCACGGGATCGTCCATGGCTTATTCGCCCAGCCAGCTCGACGCTGGCGG
>JBKCTS010000556.1:0-7682 GCA_046318695.1 Acidovorax sp. | reverse complement strand
AGCGCGCCGGGTCCAGCTGCGTGAGGAAATCCGCCAGCGTGGAGCGCACCAGGTAGTCGTGCCCGTTCACATGCAGGCCGACATAGTTGGCCTCCGCCTGCAGCCAGGCGATGTCGCAGGCGGCGATGAGGAAGTCGCGCCGCAGCTTGCGCACCAGGAAGCGCTCGGGCCGGGGCGGTGCCACGGGGGGCTCCGGCGGCGGTGGGGTGGCGTCTGGCGGTGGGGCGTCTGGCGCATCCAGCACGCGCGCCTCACCTTGCAGGCGCAGCAGCAGTAACCGGTAGCCCGCCAACGCGCCCACGATGAGCGCATAGCTGCGCACGTCCTTGAGGTACTCGTAACCCCACTGCGCCCACCAGCCACCCGGCTGGTAACTTTGGCCCAGCGCGTTGTACGCCACATCGCGCAGCGCCCACATGCCTGCCAGGTGCAGGCTGCAGTAAACCACGCTGGCCAGCCCGTGCCAGGGCAGGTGGCGCCCCAGCGTGCTCCAGCGCAGCGGGAAGCGGCGCTCGAAGGCCACCACAGCCGGGATCAGCGCGGCCACGACCGCCGCGCTCGAAAGTTCCCAAAGCAGCGGCTCCCACGCGGCCACGGTGTGACCCCCGCTTCGCAGGTCGATCCAGGCCACCACTGCATTGAAGGCCGCCTGCACCAGCAGCACCGCAATCCAAAAAATCACCTCGGCCCTGCGGCGCAGGTCGCGGTCGTGGGGGTAGCGGTCGATCCAGTCGGGTAGGGGGGCAGTCATGGGCCAAGTGTAGGCACGGGGGCAAGGCGGTTTCGTCCCGGCCGACCGCCGGTTGTCCCACAACGCCCCGCTTCGTCCCAGCGGCGTGCCGCGCAGCCGGTGCGGGCCGCATCCTCGTGGCTTGCAACACACTTCGTTTGCCCCGCATGTCAATTGCAAGCGCCCCTCCAGACAGCGCCAGCGCGCCCATGGCCTCCACCATCGCCCGCCGCCACGATATCGATGCCCTGCGCGCGCTGGCTTTTGCGCTCGTCATCGTCTACCACGTCGCCATGTACTACGTGGCCGACTGGCACTGGCACCTCAAGAGCCCGCATGCGGCCGCATGGCTACAGTTGCCCATGCGGGCGCTGAACCTCTGGCGCATGGACTTGGTGTTCCTCATCTCGGGTGTGGCCTTCGGGCTGTTGCGGCGCGGGCACACTGTGGCTGGCTTGGTGCGAGTGCGCAGCCTGCGCCTGCTGCTGCCGCTGGCCCTTGGCGTGGTGGTGGTCGTGCCCTACCAGCCCTATGCCCAGGGCGTGGCCAACGGGCTCATTGCGCCCGGGTTCGGCGAATTCCTGGCGCGCTACGTGCGCGGCGGCCCCTGGCCTGCGGGTGCGTTCGACGGCTCGCAGGTGGGCGTGACCTGGAACCACCTGTGGTACCTGGCCTACCTGTGGGTGTACACCCTGTTGCTGGCCGCGCTGCTGCCATTGGCCGAGTCGCCCGTGGGCCGGCGGGTGCGCCAGGCCTTCACCGGGCTGCGGGGGGCGGCGCTGGTGCTGGCGCCCGTGCTGCCGCTGGCGCTGTACTCGGTACTGCTGTGGCCCCACTTCCCGCCCACGCACGATCTCTTGCACGACGGCTGGCTGCAGGCGGTGTACTTCACGGTGTTTGTCTATGGCTACGGCATCGGGCTGGATGCGGGCCTGTGGAACGAGCTGGCGCGCCTGCGCTGGCGCACGCTGGCCGTGGCCGTGGCACTGCTGGCGCTGCAGGCCGCGCTGCGCGACGTGGCGTTGCCGCAGGCGGTAGTGCCGACGCGGGTGGCCCTGCGCGTGCTGGCTGATGTCTATCTGTGGGCGGCGCTGCTGGCCATCCTTGGCTGGGCGCACCACCGGCTGAACCGCCCCTGGCCCTGGCTGCGCTGGGCGAACGAATCGGTCTATCCCTGGTACTTGCTGCACCAGACGGCCATCATCGTGCTGGTGGTGGCACTGGCACCCTGGCAACTGGGCCCGGTGGCAGAGCCCGCGGTCCTGTTGGTGGGCACGGTAGCGCTGTGCTGGGGCACCACCGCGGTGGTGCGGCGCGTGGGCTGGCTGCGGCTGCTCTGCGGCCTGCCCCAGCGGGCGCGACCGGCTGCGGCGCCAGCAGCATCGGGGCATGAACCTGGTTGAGGCCATCGCATCCCCTGCGGGTGCCCGGGTGTTGGATTGGGGCAAGGTCTGGCCGCTGTCGGCTGGGGGCGATCGGTGCAAGGACCTTCGCGGCCTTTGCATTGACCGCATTTCCTTGAGCCCATTCAGTGGGCATCCAAATACACCACTCGCCAAGGTTCGAGCGGCCATGCAGCGCCATCGGCTTTGTTCGGAATCTCAAGTTCTGGAGTATCTGGGTACTGCCTAACCCTGGCGGCGCAGTCAATAGGATCTCTGCACAACTCCCCGCGGTCTGCGCGGGCGCGGGCAGTCCACGGCGTTGCTTTTCTTGCCAATGGCGTGGCAATCGGCAAAAAAAGCGCCGTGTGCCCCATCCCGATCCGCACCAGCGCATCCTCGCGAGGGTTGTGCAAAGCTTCCCAAGCGCCCTTTTCAAACCCCCAGCGCCGCCTCAATGTCCCCTGCCAGCGTCTGCGGCGCATCCTGCGGCGCATAGCGGCGGATCACGCGGCCGTCCCTGCCGACGAGGAACTTGGTGAAGTTCCACTTGATGGCCTTGCTGCCCAAAAGGCCTGGGGCCTCGGCGGTGATCCACTGGTACAGCGGCGAAGCGTTGGCGCCGTTGACGTCGATCTTGGCCATCATCGGAAAGCTCACGCCGTAGTTGAGCTGGCAAAAACTGGCGATTTCTTCATTGCTGCCCGGGTCCTGGCTGCCGAACTGGTTGCACGGAAAGCCCAGCACCACCAGGCCCTTGTCGGCGTACTGCTTATGCAGTGCTTCCAGGCCGCCGAACTGGGGCGTGAAGCCGCAGGCGCTGGCGGTGTTGACGATGAGCAGCACCTTGCCCTTGTACTGCGCCAGGGGCACGGTCTGGCCGTTCATTTGCTGGGCTTCAAAGTCGTAGATGCTGGTGGACATGCTGGTGCTCCGTGAGGGGGTATGACGGTGCATGGTAGCGGTTGCACGCAACAGGCGTGCGCTGGCGGCTCAGTGCCCCGGGTTGGCGCTGTGGCGCAGTGGCAGCGCGGCGAGCAGCGCTGCCAGCAGGATCAGGGCGCCGCCCAGCACGGTGCGTGTGCTCAGCGTGGACGCCCCCATCAGCGCCGACGAGACGCTGGCAAACACCACCTCCGACAACATGACCAGCGCGGTGGTGCCCGCCGCCAGGCGTGCGGCGCCAAACTGCAGCGCCCAGTTGCCCAGCATCAGCAGCCCGGCCAGCACCAGGCCGGTGACTGCCCAGGAGGTGTTCCAGGGCGGAAACGCCTCGACCACATTGGCCTGCCACCCTGCAAAAGCCACGGTCAGCGCCATCAGCATGCAGCCGGCAAACATGGAAAACATGCGTGCCTGCCCGGGCACTGCATGCAGCCGCCGCAGCGTGACGTTGGTGAGCGCGAACATGAATCCGCCCAGCAGCGCCAGCGCGTCGGCGAGCGACAGGCTTTGCAGCAGGTGCGCTTTTGCGCCACCCTGCGGCAGCAGCACCAGCACGACGCCCGTGAAAGCCAGCGCCAGGCGCAGCAGCGCCGCGGCCGTGGGGCGCTCGCCCAGAATGCTCCACGCCAGCAGCACGGCCCAGCCGGGCATGAGGTAGAAAAGCAGGATCACACGCACCACGTCCCCAATGGTCACGGCCCAGTTGAAGGCGACGTTGTTCAGGCCCGAGGCCAGTGCCAGCAGCCACAGCTGAGGGTGATCGCGCAGCTGACCCAGGATGCCGCGGCGCGATGCAAGCAGCGCCAGCAGCACCAGCGCGTACATGCAGGCCGTGGCCCACAGCGGGTGCAGACCGGCCTGGTGCATGCGCTGGAAGGGCCACCAGGCCAGGCCCCACACCAAGGCGTTGAACAGCAGGGCAGCGACGGGCAGGGATGAATGCATTTTTTTGGATTAAACCTAAAAACGGCAGTTGACCGCTTGTAATGTTGCCCGTCGTCGCGCCTTGCCTAGCGCCCCAACAGCAGCGCTGGCAAATGCATCCAACTGCTGTTTTTAGGTTAAAAACTGCCCCGACGCTTTCTAGGCAGGCTTCAAGCGCTATGAATAAAATAGCGCTCAGTCTGGGCAGCCGCAGCGCTGAAACCGGCATGTTCCCCCGCCGCCCAGCGAGGCAGCACGCAGGCGCCCGGCGCCGGGGCACAGGCTTCAGTGGTGCGTATCGTGCCGCGCGATGTCCAGCAGGTGCTCCACCTCGTCGCGGTGGTGCTTGCAGTTGTGCGCGTGCCACTGCTGGATCAGCCACATGATGCCCGCCACCACCACACCAAATGCGGTGATGGCGCCAAAGGCCGACAGGCCGAACTTGGTGGACAGGGTGTAGAACGCGCCCAGCGCCAGGATGCACGCCTGCTCGTTGAAGTTCTGTACCGCGATCGACCGGCCCGCGCCCATCAGGTTATGGCCCCGGTGCTGCAGCAGGGCGTTCATGGGAACCACAAGGAAGCCGCCCAGCCCACCCAGCAGGATCAGGAAAGGCACGGCCACCCAGACATTGCTGATGAAGTTCATCAGGATGACGAGCAAGCCCATGGCAATGCCCAGTGGCATCACGCGGGTGGCCATGTCCAGCCGCATGCGCAGGGACGCCACCACCGCGCCCACGGCGGTACCGATGGCCACCACGCCCACCAGCGCCGAGGCCTGGGTGGTGCTGTAGCCCAGCGCGGCTGCGGCCCAGGCGAGCACGATGTAGCGCAGGTTGCCCGACACCCCCCAAAACAGCGTGGTGGTGGACAGCGAAATCTGGCCCAGCCGGTCGTTCCACAGGCGGCGGTTGCATGCCCGGAAGTCGGGCACGAGGGCCAGCGCATTGGTCAGCACACTGCGGTTGGTGTCGCTGCGCAAGGGGCGCATTTCCACGCCGGTGTGCGGAATGCGGGTGTTGAACCAGGCGGCGGCCATGTACACCGCGATGAGCGCCGCAATGGCTGCCTGGGGTGGCGTGTCGATCCCGAGGTCAACGAGCGGCAGGTCGATGGACAGCAGTGCCGCCGATGCCGTGGCCCCCACCAGCTGGCCACCGAGCAGCACCCCGAGGATGATCGAGGCAATGGTGAGCCCCTCGATCCAGCCGTTGGCCTTGACGAGTTGCGATGCGGGCAGGAGCTCGGTCAGGATGCCGTACTTGGCAGGCGAGTAGGCCGCTGCGCCCAGGCCCACCACGGCGTAGGCGATGAGGGGGTGCGAGCCAAACAGCATCATCAGGCACCCCACTACCTTGATGGCATTGCTTACGAACATCACCTTGCCTTTGGGCAGGGCGTCCGCAAAGGCCCCAACAAACGGGGCGAGCACCACATAAAAGAGCGCGAACATCGGCACCAGCGCAGCGCGTTGCCACTCGGGGGCGCCCCCAGTCCGCAGGAGTTCCACCGCCGCGACGAAGAGTGCGTTGTCGGCCAGCGAGCTGAAAAACTGCGCCGACATGATGGTGTAAAAACCGCGCTTCATCGAATGGCTGGAGGCTGCATCAGCAGAGCTGATGCGCTGTTAAAAGTGGGCCGCTGTCTGGTGGCTGACGGTTATATCACGCGGATACGCGGCCACACTGCCAGAATCCCCTGCATCGCTCCCGATCAATTCGCCCGCTGCTCAACACTTAACGCCGCACCGCCATGCCACGCCCCATTGCCGCCACCATCCACCTTGCCGCCTTGCGCCACAACCTGCAGCGGGTGCGCCAGTCGGTGCCCGATGCCAAGGTGTGGGCGGTGGTCAAGGCCAATGCCTACGGCCACGGCATTGAGCGCGTGTTTGACGGGCTGCGCGGCGCCGATGGTTTTGCGTTGCTGGACCTGGCCGAGGCCGAGCGCGTGCGCCACCTGGGCTGGCGCGGCCCGATCCTGCTGCTCGAAGGCGTCTTTGAACCCCGCGACCTGGAGCTGTGCTCGCGCCTGGCCCTGTGGCACGCCGTGCATTGCGACGAGCAGATCGACATGCTGGCCGCGCACAAGACGCAGGTGCCCCACCGCGTGTTCCTCAAGATGAACTCGGGCATGAACCGCCTCGGGTTCACGCCGGCCCGCTACCGCGCCGCCTGGGCGCGCCTGAATGCCCTGCCGCAGGTGGACGAGATTTCGGTCATGACGCACTTCAGCGACGCTGACGGCCCGCGTGGCATCGGCCACCAGATCGAAGCCTTCAATGCGGCGACGCAGGACTTGCCGGGCGAGCGCAGCGTCTCCAACAGCGCGGCCACGCTGCGCCACCCCACGGATGCCCGGCTGCGCTCGGACTGGGTGCGCGCCGGTATCGTGCTGTACGGCAGCGCCCCCGACTTTCCTGAACACAGCCCCGCGCACTGGCAGGTGCAGCCCACCATGACGCTATCGACCCGCCTGTTGGCGCTGCAGCACCTGCAACCGGGCGACACGGTCGGCTACGGCTCGCGCTTTACCGCCACCGAGCCCATGACCATTGGCATTGCGGCGTGCGGTTATGCCGACGGCTACCCGCGCCATTGCGACACGGGCACGCCGGTGCTGGTGGCCGGTGTGCGCACGCGGCTGGTAGGCAGGGTGAGCATGGACATGGTCACGGTGGACCTCACGCCGGTGCTGGGCGCGGGCGTACCGGTGGGTTTTGGCAGCGAGGTCACCCTGTGGGGACGGTCTGCCAGCGGCGCGGTGTTGCCGATCGATGAGGTCGCGCAGGCCGCCGGTACGGTGGGCTACGAGCTGATGTGCGCGCTTGCCCAGCGTGTGCCGGTGGCGGTGGAAGGCGTTACCTGACCGGTGGGTCCACACGCGTTGCTGGTTTGAAATGCGCCGTATTACAGTGGCTCGCATTCCCTCCACTCCATGGGTCCGGCCGCAGGGGTCAGATGCCTGTTGAGTACAAGACCCGCACCATGGCCCAGCAACAACGCCCGCCCGCCAAGCCCGCCGCTGCGTCGCGCAGCAAAACCTCCAACTGGCGCTCGGTGCGCATGCGGCAACTGCATCCGCACGATGTGGCGCAAACCCTGCAGCAGCGGCACAGCCTGCGCTGGCACGGGCTGCTGATCGGCAGCATCACCTTGCTGCTGATGTGGCTGGCTTCGCATGTGCAGATGCGGCTGGGCGTGCAGTCGCTGGCGCTGCGCTACCTGGTCACCTTGCTGGTCGGCTACGGGGCCTACCTGCTGGTGGTGCGGGCCTGGGCTGCGCGGCTGGTGAAGACTGACGACAACGGCGGCGCAAGTTGGGAAGATGGAGTCGATGCCGCCGACATCGCTGCGGACGTGGCCGACATGGCATGGTCACGCGGCAGTGGCTCCCTCGATGGCTTGGGAGACATGGCATCCGGGGCGGCGGACGCCCTTGGAGGGGCTGACGACGGGGCTGTGGTGGTTGTGCCCATCGTGGCGATCTTCCTGATCGGCGCTGCGCTCATCCTCGGCGCGGGCTCGCTGGCCATGCTGTTTTTTGGCTGGGATGTGTTGTTGGCTGTGGCGGTGGAGGTCGCCTTTTCGGTGGTCGCGGCGCGTGCCGTGGTGGGCGTGGAGCGCGAGGGCTGGCTCTCTGCCGCCGTGCGCCTGACCTGGAAGCCCATGCTGGGTGCGCTGCTGTGCGCCGTGGCGC
>JBKCTS010000555.1:0-1079 GCA_046318695.1 Acidovorax sp. | reverse complement strand
TGCGCGCCTGGCCGCCGAGCAAGTGCGCCTGCAGGCGCGCGAGGACCAGCTCAAGCGCGAACTCAGCGCGCTTCAGTCCAAACGCTAAGGCCAGTCACACAAGGTCTCCGTGCGCGACGCAGGATGCGACCGAGACGCTTGAGCCCTACCAGGCTGCTGAAATACCCAGCATGCGCGGCCTCGCTGCTGACGTGAAGGCTTGATCTTCGACGGAGTCGGCCGACCTCGGCGCCAAATCATTCCATTTCAAGCCATTTTTGAGCTGATCCGAGGTCATCTCGAAGCCTCTGCCCCTCATCACACCGCCTCCAGACGGACTTGTCCCAAGGTGCGCATGCGCACGAGGTTGTAGGCGGTCATGGCCATCCTGAAGACTTGGTCCACCTTCTTGATGCCGCGCACCATCACCTGGCGGATTGGCCCGATGAACTTGCCCCAGCCAAAGCCTTGCTCAATGAGCTTGCGCTTTTGCATCGAAATGCCATAGCCCTCGGTCGCCGCGATCTCATCGGGCACTGCCGACGTGCGGTTCGATTTGTTTTGCGCCACATGCGGCGTGACCTTCATGTCTTGCAGCCACTGGATGAAGTCGGCTGCGTCGTAGCCCTTATCGGCACCCAGCGTGATGTCACCTTCGGGGTTGGCCTGGCGCGCATCGGCGATCATTGCCTTGGCTGCCGCACGCTCAGCATGTCCATCGGCCTGCGTGACCATGGCGTTGACGACCAGCCCATTGCGATTCTCCATCAGCGTGTGCCCCATGAAGCGCAACTCGCTGGCCGTCTTGCCTTTGCGATACAGCCTGCTGTCGGGGTCGGTGCTGGACTCGTGCGTCTGGTTGCTGCGTGACTTGCCTCGGAAGTCGCCGCCATCGTCGTCGTCCTGGCCGTCTTTGCGCACGAAGCTCTTGTGACCTGCCCAGGCTTGAATCAGCGTGCCGTCCACGCTGAAGTGCTCCTTGGACAGCCACTTCTTCTTGTCCGCCTGCTTGAGCACCGCGCCGAACAAGGCCACCACCGCATCGTGCTCGATCAGCCGCTGGCGGTTCTTGGTGAACACCGTGGGCACCCACACCGAGT
>JBKCTS010000554.1:0-3312 GCA_046318695.1 Acidovorax sp. | reverse complement strand
ACATAACTCCCCGAAAGGCCGCCGGCGCCATCATCGATGCGCTGGCCAGCGCCGATCCGGCTCAGTGCCTGGCCATGTTGCGCAAGGCGCTGTTTGTGGCCAAGGAAGACCGGCTCAGCAAGAACCTTGAAAAGTTTGGTGCCGCCCAGGAGGCAGAACCCGAGCTGAAGCGCCTGCTGGCCGCGCGCCACCAGCATGCGGCTTGGCAGCACCAGCAGCGCATGGCCCGCCTCACGCGCTGCCTCATTGCGCAGTTTGCAGCCGTCAAGCACCAGCGTGGCTGGGTGGACATGAACGATGTGGAGCGCATGGCGCAGGTGTTGCTGGCCGACTCCGTGATGAGCGCGTGGGTGCAGGAACGTCTGGATGCCCGCGTGCGGCATCTGTTGATCGATGAGTTCCAGGACACCAATCCCCTGCAGTGGCAGGCCCTGCACGGATGGTTGTCGGGCTACGCCGGATCGGGCGGTGGCGCCGCTGCTCCGAGCGTGTTCGTCGTGGGCGACCCCAAGCAGAGCATCTTCCGGTTCCGGCGTGCGGAGCCCCAGGTCTTCATCGCGGCCCAGGCCTTTGTGAGTAACGGCCTGGGCGGTGACCTTCTGAGTTGCGACCACACGCGTCGCAATGCCACCGGCGTGATCGCTGCCGTGAACGAGGTGATGGGTACTGCGCAAGCGCGGGGCGAAACCAGCGGATTCCGGCCGCACACCACCGAATCAGCGGATGTTGGGGTTGCCCTGCGCCTTCCGGTCATTGGCCCGGACGACGGTGCCGCCCCGGCTGGGGTATCCGATGCCGCGACGGGTGCCGCCAGCGCTGCTGGCACTCGCCCCGCCAAGGCCAACCCGATGGCGTGGCGCGACAGCCTGACCGAGCCGCGCCACGAGCCCGAGGAGACCTTGCGCATGCGCGAGTGCACCCAGGCGGCTGCGTGGGTGGCAGCGCAAATAGCGCAAGGCGTGCCTCCGAAAGAGGTGATGGTGCTGGCCCGCAAGCGCGACCGGCTGGCAACCATGCAGGACGCGCTGCGCGCGCTGCATGTGCCGTGTGTGCAGCCCGAAAAGACCGATCTGTTCGACGCCCCCGAGGTGCAGGACATCATCGCGCTGCTCGATGCCTTGGTCTCAACCCGCCATGACCTCTCGCTGGCGCGGGCTCTTCGGTCACCGCTGTTCGGGCTGGCCGACGACGCGCTGGTCACGCTGGCCGTGTTGCGCCGTGCGCCGGAGAATGCCGCCTGCAGCTGGTTTGAATTGCTACAAAAAAAGGAGCTATCGGACGAATATGCGCGCGCGGCGGGCGCTAATTTGGTTCAATACAAGGCCTGGGTGGATGCTCTGCCGCCCCACGACGCTCTGCACGCCATCTACGAGCACGCCGACGTACTGGCCCGCTTCGCGGCCGCCGCGCCGGTGGTGCAGCGTGCGTCCGTGCAGGCCAACCTGCGGGCGTTGCTGTCGGCCGCGCTGCAGCATGACGGCGGTCGCTACCTGACCCCCTACGCTTTTGTGCGCGCGATGAAGAAGGGCGGCGTTCGCGCGCCGGGCCGGGTCGATCTGCAGGCGGTGCGGCTGCTCACGGTGCATGGCGCAAAGGGGCTTGAAGCGCATTCGGTCCTGCTGCTGGACACCGATCCCAATCCCCAAAAGGCCGAAACCATGGGGGTGCTGGTGGACTGGCCGGGTGTTCGGGCCGTGCCCGCCGTCTTCCTCTTCATGTCCCGCGAGTCGGCCCCGCCACCCAGTACCGCACAGGCCTTGGCCGCGGAGCAGCAGGCGCGCCAGCGCGAAGATTTGAACCTGCTGTACGTGGCCATGACGCGCGCCAAGCAATGCCTTGCCGTGTCGTCCACAAAGCCTTCCAGGTCCGCTCCCGGCAACTGGTGGAGCCGGCTGGCGTCTCTTCCTGTTGATGGCGCGTTGCAGACCGATGCCCCCGATGCCGTGGCGCAAAACGTTTTCACCGTTGATGAAATTCCTTGCCTGCCGTCACATCTGCAAGGCGCGACTTCGAACCAGCAACCGTTGGGTGGGACTGGGCCGACCGTTGTTCTGGCGGGCATGACAGAAGCCGAAAGCTCGACCCCGCAATCGCGTCTGGGTGAGGCCATGCACCAGTTGCTAGAGCAGGCGGGTAACGCAGGCAGGGCATTGCAGCAGGTTCGCGAACAAGGGTTTTCGGCGGCGCGCAGGGCGCGTCTGGCGCAGGATTTCGATATCACCATGGCGGCGGCCGGCCAGGCGTGCCAGATGGCGCAGCGCATCCTGGCCGGAGAGGGTGCCTGGGCGTGGGAGCCGGCGTTCATCACTACCGCGATCAATGAGGCGCCGCTTCGCTCCGGTGGCCAGGGTTTGCGGATTGACCGCCTCGTCCATTGCCACCAGCCCCCGTCACGCGCTGGCTGGTGGGTGCTGGACTACAAAAGCGCCCAAGAGCCCGAGCGCCAGCCCGAGCTCATCGACCAGATGGAGTTGTACCGCCAGGCGGTGCAAAACCAGACGCCGGGCGAACGCGTGTTTGCTGCCTTTCTGACCGGCGACGGGCGACTGGTACCGGTAACGGATCGCGACGCGGCGGCCGTTGTGCCGCTTGCAGCCGCGGCCGCGGCCCCCGCGCGACCCGATGTCGCAACAGACTCGCCGGTGCCCTCCAATCGAGCCCAAGGGTCGCTGTTCTGAAGCGATCATGCCACCCCTGGCGCAGGCCGTTTTCATTCCCTTGCCACCAAGAAACACATCCATGCAACCCAATTCCTTCGCTGCGCCCGCCAGCGACACTTCGCAAGCGCAGCGCTTTGCGTGCGATGTGGCCGTGGTGGGTGGGGGCCCTGCGGGGCTGATGGCGGCCGAGGTGCTTGCACAGGCTGGCGTTGGAGTGCACCTCTTTGATTCCATGCCATCGGTGGGCCGCAAATTTCTGCTGGCGGGTAAGGGCGGGCTCAACCTGACCCACTCCGAGGAGCATGCCCTGTTTGCAACGCGTTTTGTGGGCCGCGAGGCGCAGGTCGGGCCGCTGATCGCAGCGTTCGGTGCCCACGAGGTGCGCGACTGGGCCAAGGCGCTGGGCGTGGACACATTCGTGGGAACGTCCGGAAGGGTGTTCCCGACTGACATGAAAGCAGCCCCCCTGCTGCGGGCCTGGCTGCATCGCCTGCGCGACCAGGGCGTTCGTTTTCACATGCGGCATCGCTGGTTGGGCTGGAGTGACGATGGTGCCCAGCAGTTCGCCACTCCGGCCGGCATCAGCCTGGTGGATGCACGCGCCGTGGTGCTGGAGCTGGGAGGCGCAAGCTGGTCACGCCTGGGCTCGGAC
>JBKCTS010000553.1:0-20219 GCA_046318695.1 Acidovorax sp. | reverse complement strand
CCTACAACAACGTGGTGCCATCAAGTGGCAAGGTGCTGTCCGGCGGTGTGGACGCCGCCGCACTGCAGCGCCCCAAGCGCTTCTTTGGCGCAGCGCGCCAGGTCGCAGAAGGTGGTTCGCTCACCATCATTGCCACGGCCCTGGTCGATACCGGCAGCCGCATGGATGAAGTGATCTTTGAGGAATTCAAGGGCACTGGCAACTGCGAAATTCACCTGAACCGCCGCCTCTACGAAAAGCGCGTTTTCCCAGCCATCGAGCTCAACAAGAGCGGCACCCGGCGCGAGGAGCTGCTCCTGGCGCCGGAAATCCTGCAAAAGACACGTATCCTGCGCCAGTTCATGTACAACATGGACGAGATCGAGTCAATGGAACTCATGATCAAGAACATGAAGGCCACCAAGACGAATGTGGACTTCTTTGACATGATGCGAAGAGGAGGGTGAACCCCCTTAGATGCGTTCGCGTCTTCCTCGTGCTCTCGAACGACGGCGCGATTTGAGACACGACACACCGCCAGCGCGACGGGCCAGTCCCAGGGCGGCAGTGGAGGTCTGAGCCTCCGGACCCACCTCCAGCGACTCATCCTGACCAGGCGCTGCCCGCTTTGAGCTGAGGCAGCGTCCGTCTGTGCAATAATGGAGGGCTTTTTCTGCGGAAAGTATGCTGGATGATTCGCGGCGCAAAGGTTGCACCGGGTTCAGCACGGCTCCCGCACTTGACAAGGATTGATCATGAAAGAAGGCATTCACCCCAATTACCGCGAAGTCCTGTTCGTGGACCTGTCCAATGGTTTCAAGTTCGTGACACGCTCGTGCGTCAACACGAAGGAAATGGAAACCTTCGAAGGCAAAAAATACCCGCTGTTCAAGCTGGACACTTCGTCTGAGTCGCACCCCTTCTACACCGGCACCCAAAAGTCGGTGGACAACATGGGTGGCCGCGTGGAGCGCTTCCGCAACCGTTTCGGCAAGGCCGCTGCGAAGTAATTCGCTACTGCGCGCACAAAAGATGCAGCCCGGGCCACCGGGCTGCATTTTTTTCGTCCGGCGATCCCGGCAGGGTTGTCCGATAGAAGCCCCACGCCTGCCCGGCACTGTGCCGTACCCCTGCGTTTGCCCTTATTCTCGGTGGCCCTGCACTGCCCCTGACCCGCGTGAATCGTCCCTCGCCCGCCATCGTTGCGCAAAGCGCCGTCAGCCCGCTACCGCGCTGGGCCTTGCTATTACTGTGCCTGGCTTACTTGGTGCCCGGGTTCGTAGGGCGCCAGCCCTGGAAAAGCGCGGATATCACTGCGTTTGGCTACATGCTCGAACTCGCTGGCGGCCGGACAGCATGGCTGAGCCCGTTGCTAGGTGGCATGCCGCCGGAAACCGATAGTCTCGTGCCCTACTGGCTGGGCGCCTGGGCATTGCAGACGTTCCCCGACTGGCTGGGCCCGGAAATGGCTGCGCGACTGCCCTTCGTGGGCTTACTCATTGTCACGCTGGTCGCCACCTGGTACGGGGTGTACTACCTGGCACGCAGCCCTGGCGCGCAGCCGGTGGCCTTTGCGTTTGGCGGGGAAGCGACACCGACTGACTATGCACGGGCCATCGCCGATGGGGCGCTGCTGGCGCTGCTGGCCTGCCTAGGGCTGGCGCAGCTATCGCATGAGGTCACGAGCTACCTAATGCAACTGGCGTGCACTGCATTGATGTTTTTTGCGGTGGCGGCCATGCCTTACAGAACCATTGCACCTGCCCTGGCACTGGTTGCCGCAAGCTTTGGATTGACGCTGGCAGGCGCACCCGCGGTCGCTGCATTGCTGGCACTGGGCAGCGTGCTGGTCACCTTCATGGCGTACGGGCAAGACGCGCACCGACGCAGGCTGCAATGGGCTCTGGCCATTTTCGGCGCAGCGCTGGCGGCGGCTTTCCTAGCCTGGGATCTGAACCTGTGGCGCTGGCGCCTGGCCCCGGCGGCAGGCGATAGCACGGAATGGCAGAGCGTGGCCAAGCTTTTCCTGTGGTTTGGCTGGCCAGCATGGCCACTGGCTCTCTGGACGCTGTGGGGCTGGCGGCGGCAGATTGCCAGCCGCCCGGGTCATCGCCACCTTCTCTTGCCCTTATGGTTTTCAGTGGTGGCCATCGCGGCCACCATTGCCACACGGCCATCCGACCGCGCCCTGCTGCTGGGCCTGCCTGCTCTGGCAGCGCTGGCCGCATTTGCCCTGCCGACGCTCAGCCGCAGCGTCGCTGCGTTGATCGACTGGTTCACGCTGTTGTTCTTCACCGCGTCAGCCTTGGCCATTTGGGTGGTATGGATCGCCATGCAAACCGGTGTACCCGCCAAGCCAGCAGCCAATGTGGCCAGGCTCGCCCCGGGGTTTGAGCCAGAGTTTTCGCTGCTGGCCTTTGCGACGGCACTTCTCGGCACCGCGGGGTGGTGCGCCCTTGTATGGTGGCGAGCCTCGCGCAGCCGCGCGCCCATCTGGAAGAGCCTGGTGCTACCGGCTGGCGGTGCCGTGCTCGGCTGGCTGCTGCTGCTGACCCTGTGGCTGCCGCTCCTGGACTATGCGCGCAGCTATGCACCGCAGATGCGCGCCGTCAATGCCCTGCTAGGCCCGTCACCAGGCTGCGTGCAGACAGTCGGGCTGACCCGCGCCCACGTCGCAGCTCTCCAGTACCACGGAAATCTCTCGCTGCAACGCGCGGGACTGCAGGACGAATGCAATTGGCTCATTGCGGACATGGCGTCTTGGCCCGCATCAGAGCGCGTCGTCAACGCAGCGCATTGGGAGGCCGTTGCGACCATCCCCCGACCCACTGACAAGAACGACCATCTGCTCATATTTCACCGTGCTGGACTCTCCCGCTGACGTCCAACAGCTCATCATCCCAAGCCGTCCGCCACCTCGACGTCACGGGTTCACGCAGACGACACCGGAGCCCCCGACTGTACGCTGTCCGCAACGCGCAGTCGGCTTGCCGGGAACGTCACCGAAAACACCGACCCTTTACCCACCGTGCTGGTGATTTCAAGCGTGGCACCGTGGCGTTGAAGCACGTGCTTGACGATGGCCAACCCAAGCCCGGTTCCTCCGGTTTCGCGCGAGCGGCTGCGGTCCACCCGGTAAAAGCGCTCGGTCAGCCTGGGGATATGCTCCGGAGCAATACCAGGGCCCGTGTCCCGCACCGAGAAAATCGCCGCACCATCGGTCGTCGGCAGCCACTCCACGGTGATGCTCCCCCCTGCCGGCGTGTAACGCACTGCATTGCTGATCAGGTTGGACAGCGCACTTTGCAGCTCGGCCGCAGAGCCTGCCAGCTCGCCTGCGTCGATCAACCGCTGCGGCGCCGGAAAGTTGATGTGGTGCGGCTGTTGTTGGCCCTGCGTGACCAGCTCAGACAAAGCCCGCCCCTCAATCTCGCAGCGCTGCAAAAGCGCTTGCACGGTCGTCCACTCGCCCATGCCAGGCGGTGGGCTCCCTTCCAGGCGTGACAGCGTGAGCAGATCCTGCACCACGCTTTGCATGCGCTGCGCCTGCTGAGACATCATGCCGAGATAGCGAGATTGCTCCTCCTGTGTAAGCGACAGCGTCTGGAGGGTTTCGACAAAGCCTGCCAATACCGTGAGCGGCGTGCGAATTTCGTGCGAGACATTGGCTACAAAATCGCTGCGCATGGCTTCGGCCTGCTCCAGCGCGGTGACGTCGCGCGACAACAGCAGTTTGCGCCCATCGCCATAGGGATGCACATGCACTGAGATACGCACGGGCCGCGAAGGTGTGCTGGTGCGCCCTTCAAGCACCACGTCGCGGGTAAATTGCTTGGCCGCGAAGTAGGCCGTGAAGGCAGGGTCCCGAACAAGGTTACCGATGGACTGCATCACATCGCGCTGCGCGTCGAAGCCGAAATGAACTGCCGCGGTCTGGTTGCACCACTCGATGCGCCCCTGCGCGTCCATAAGCACCACCCCGTTGGGTGTTGCCTGCATTGCGGCCAGGAACTCCTGGAGCCGCCCCTCGCTGTCGCGCAGTTGCACTTCGTGCTGGCGCAGCAAGCGCCGCGCGCGGTCGGCGACCTCCCCCCAGATGCCTCGCATCACGGGTGCGTGGTCGGGGTCGCCCGTGCGCAGCCAGCCGAGAACGCGATCGCCGCAGGAGAGATCCCAGAAGAACCACGCCCAGACGGCTGAGCCCGCGCCCAGCGCGGCACCCCATGCGCCGCCCTGCCACAAGCCCAGTGCACCGCCAGCCAGTTGCCATAGAAGAAAATAGGAAAGTCGCCGGAGCATGCCGTTTGCAAAGCCTTGTCAGACCAGGGTCGCCATCCATGCGCCCTCTTGGAAGTGTGAGATGAACCGTAGCGCGGCCAGACGGGCGAAAGATGCCGAGGCAGGCAGCACTAAGCCTGCAACTGGGCCTGAGGCTGTGCAGTAAGGCGGTAGCCCGCACCGCGCACGGTCTCGATCATCACCGACGCAGCACCCAGCGCTTCGCGCAGCCGCTTGACGTGCACGTCCACCGTGCGTTCTTCGATGAACACATGGTCACCCCATACTTTGTCTAGCAACTGCGAGCGGCTGTGCACGCGCTCGGCATGCTTCATCAGGAAATGCAGCAGTTTGAACTCGGTCGGCCCCACCTTGAGCTGCTGACCCTGAAAGCTCACACGGTAGGTTCCGGCATCCAGCACCAGATCGCCAATGGTCACGCTGTCACTGGCCTGCTCGGGCGCGCGGCGGCGCAGCACAGCACGGATACGCGCCAAAAGCTCCTGAGTGGAAAACGGTTTGGTGATGTAGTCATCAGCCCCGGCATCCAGCCCCGCAATCTTGTCGGGCTCATCCCCCCGCGCGGTCAACATGAGGATGGGAATAGGCTTGGTGCGGCTGTCCGAACGCCACTTGCGGGCAAGGCTCAGGCCGCTTTGGCCAGGGAGCATCCAGTCAAGCAGGATCACATCCGGCAGCACGGTATCCAGCTCACGCTGTGCCGATTCGCCGTCTTCCGCCCAGAATGGCTGGAAACCGTTGTGCCGCAGGTTCACAGCGATCAGCTCGGCGATTGCGGATTCGTCTTCAACGATCAGGACGCGGGGAAGCTTTCTCATAACAGTACCGGAGCCTTTCGCTCAGAGAACCATCGATTCGATCTCGTCAAGCGCCGTGTGACGTACGTCCTTGCCCTTGACGAGATAGATGACCAGCTCCGCCACGTTCTTGGAATGGTCACCGATGCGCTCGATGGCCTTGGCCAGGAAAAGCAGGTCCAGGCTGGGCGAGATGGTGCGGGGGTCTTCCATCATGAACGTGACCAGCTTGCGCACAAAACCGTCGAACTCCTGGTCGATAAGGTCGTCTTCCTTGATGATGGAAACAGCCATCTTCACGTCGAGGCGAGCCAAGGCATCAAGGGCCTTGCGCAGCAGTCCGGAGGCCAGCTCGGCGGCTACGCGCAAGTCGCTCGAAGGCAGGGAACGCGGCGCACCGCCCTCGATGATGGAGCGCACCATACGCGCCATCTTGTTGGCCTCGTCGCCCATGCGCTCAAGGTTGGCCGTCGCCTTGGAGAAGGCCAGCAGCAGGCGCAGGTCTCGCGCAGTGGGTTGGCGGCGGGCGATGATGGACGACAGTTCGCCGTCGATCTCGACCTCCAGCGCGTTCACGCGGGTCTCTATCGAGGCAACGGTTTCCACGGCTTCCAGGCTGAAATGCGACAAAGCGTACACGGCCTGGCGGATTTGAGACTCAACCAGTCCGCCCATTTCCATGACACGGGCGGACACGCTGTTGAGTTCGCTGTCGAACTGCGATGAAAGGTGTTTGTCGGGCATGTCGTGCGCCTCCTTAGCCGAAACGGCCGGTGATGTAGTCTTCGGTCTCTTTGCGCTCGGGCTTGAAGAAGATCTGCTCGGTCGCACCAAACTCGATCATCTCGCCCAGGTACATGTAGGCGGTGTAGTCGCTACAGCGCGCTGCCTGCTGCATGTTGTGGGTCACGATGGCAATCGTGTAGTCGTTCTTGAGTTCATCGATCAGTTCTTCGATTTTGGCGGTGGACAGCGGGTCCAGCGCCGAAGTGGGCTCGTCGAGCAGCAGCACCGACGGCTTGACCGCCACGCTGCGCGCGATACACAGGCGCTGCTGCTGGCCGCCCGAAAGTGACAGGCCGCTCTGGTTAAGCTTGTCCTTGACCTCAGTCCACAATGCGGCCTTGGAGAGCGCCCACTCGACGCGGTCGTCCATCTCGCTCTTGCTCAGCGATTCGTACAGTTTGACGCCGAAGGCGATGTTGTCGTAGATCGACATGGGAAACGGTGTCGGCTTCTGAAACACCATGCCGATGCGCGCGCGCAGCAGATTAATGTCCTGCTTGGGGTCAAGAATATCCTGCCCATAAAAACTGATGGTGCCCTCGGCACGCTGGCCAGGGTAGAGGCTGTACATACGGTTGAGTGTCCGCAAAAGTGTGGACTTGCCGCAACCGGAGGGACCAATAAAGGCAGTCACCTTGTGCTCGGCGATATTCAGGCTCACGTTTCGCAAGCCTTGAAACTTTCCGTAGAAAAAGCTCAGGTTACGCAGCTCCAGCGCATTCTTGCTGGCAGTGGCGGTTGCTATGGAGTTCATGGTCACGTCCTGGAAGAAATCTGTCGGGTCAGCGAAATTCTTGAGTGGCCAGCATCAGGTGCGGGTCTTCTCGCGCAGAAACACCCGCGCCACAATGTTCAGCAGCAACACCGACAGCGTGATGAGCAGCGCACCACCCCAGGCCAACCGGACCCAGTTTTCGTAAGGGCTGAGCGCAAACTGGAAGATCACCACCGGAAGGTTGGCCATGGGCCCTCCCATGTTGGTACTAAAGAACTGGTTATTGAGTGCCGTAAATAGCAGCGGTGCCGTCTCGCCGCTGATGCGGGCCACAGCCAAAAGCAGGCCCGTCATCACGCCGCTGCGGGCTGCGCGTAGCGTGACCATGGTGGAAACCTTCCAGCGTGGTGCGCCCAGGGCAAAGGCTGCTTCGCGCAGGCTGCCGGGCACAAGGCGAAGCATGTTTTCGGTCGTGCGCACGACCACCGGCACGGCGATGAGGGACAGCGCCAGACTGCCAGCCCAGCCCGAGAAATTTCCCACAGTTGCAACCGCGATCGCATACACAAAAAGGCCCAGCACGATGGACGGAGCCGAGAGCATGATGTCCGTCACGAAGCGCGTCAGTTCAGCCGTTCGGCTGCGATCACCGTACTCGGCGAGATACACGCCCGCCAATACGCCAATGGGCGTGGAAACCAGCACGGTGAAACCCACCATCATCAGGCTGCCCACAATAGCGTTGGCCAGACCGCCCCCCTCCGAACCCGGAGCAGGCGTGGACTGCGTGAACATGTTCCAATCCAGCGCCGCGAAACCATTGGTCAGCAGCACACTGAGAATCCAAAGCAGCACACACAGGCCGAGGGCCATCGCACCCAACGACAGCGTCAGGCCGATGGCATTCGAACGCCTGCGCTTTTTGTAGAGGTCTTGATTGAATTGCATGAAGCGTCTCGGACTTATTTGATTTCAGCAGATGGCTTGGTGTGAGATTGCAAGCAGTACAGCCGCATTCAAAGACCCTTGGCCTTCTCGGCGCGAAGCATCATGATCTTGGCAGCCGAGAGCACCACAAAGGTAATCACGAATAGCAGAAAGCCCAGCGCGAACAGAGTGGACAGGTGAAAGTCCGCCGCCTCACCGAACTCGTTGGCAAGAGTTGATGCGATCGAGGTCCCCGGCGAAAACAGCGAGGTAGGCATGCGGTTGGCATTACCGATCACGAACGTGACCGCCATGGTTTCACCCAGCGCGCGCCCCAGGCCCAGCATGATCCCGCCGATGACACCTTTTTGCGTGTACGGCAGGACGACGCGGCGAACGACCTCCCACGTTGTGCATCCAAGGCCATACGCAGACTCGCGCAGGATGGGGGGAACGATCTCAAAAACATCACGCATGACCGCCGCCACAAAGGGCAACACCATGAACGCAAGCACGATCCCAGCCGCCAGGATTCCGAACCCGTTCGTGCTGCCGCCAAACAGATATCCTACGAGGGGCATTGATCCGAGCAGTTTCTGCACGGGTATCTGGAAGTAATCTGCAAACAGCGGCGCAAAGACGAACAGACCGAACATGCCGTAGATGATCGAAGGTACCGCGGCCAGCAGTTCCACTGCCGTGCCAAGAGGCCTGCGCAGCCATACAGGGCAGGTTTCGGTGAGGAAAAGCGCAATGCCAAACGCAAGCGGAACCGCGATGATTAAGGCAATGCCTGCACTTGCCAGCGTGCCCACGATGGCTATGCCGGCGCCAAACTCCTCGTTGATAATGTCCCACTCCGCCCGCCATATGAACTGGATACCGAACTTATGGAATGCAGGCCAGGCATAAACAAACAACGACACAATGATCGCCAGCAGTGCCACCAGCACGAGTAGCGAAAGTAATTGCGTCAGCCTGTGGAAAAAGATGTCCTGCAGGCGCTGGCGCCGTGCAATGGACACCATGCTTTTAGTCGGTGCATCTGTCGTGCGGACAGGCGCAGATTGCGCGCTCATGGTGGTTCCCAGGCTCATGTTGACTCCCATCTGGCGTTTGTACAGCCCCACACGCCAGCGCCCTTCAGCCTTGCTCTGGCCGAAGGGCGCATTTTGGGGCAAATGCCTTACTTCTTTATCTGGGACCAGACTTTGGAGCGGATTTCGGCAGTAAGGGCGTCTGGCAGCGGCACATAGTCCAGTTCGGCAGCCATGGCCTTGCCGTTCTTGAAGGCCCAGTCAAAGAACTTCAGCACCTCGGCAGACTGCGCCTTGTCGGCGGGATCCTTGTACATCAGGATGAACGACGCCGTACTCACGGGCCAGCTGTTGGCACCCTTGGCGTTCACCATGGAGATGCCCATCCCAGGCACGCTAAACCAGTCTGCGCCGGCTGCGGCAGCAGCAAATGTGGTGTCATCAGGACTCACATACTTGCCATCAGCGTTTTGCATCTGAAGGAAGTTCATGTTGTTCTTCTTGACGTAGGCATATTCGACGTAGCCGATCGCACCCTTTATGCGAGTCACGTTGGCGGCCACGCCTTCATTACCCTTGCCGCCCACCGAAGACGACGCAGGCCACTTGACCGATGCGCCCTTACCGACCGTGTCGGCCCACTCCTTGCTAACAGCTGCCAGGTAGTCGGTCCAGTTGAAGGTCGTGCCGGAACCGTCAGCACGGTGCACCACGGTGATGTTCTGGTCGGGCAAGTTCTTACCGGGATTCAGGGCAGCCAGCTTCGGGTCGTTCCACTTGCTGATCTTGCCCAGAAACATCTCTGCCAGCACCGTTCCGTTCACGCGCAATTCACCGGGCTTGAAGCCGTCGAGGTTGATCACGGGCACCGTGCCACCGATGATGGCCGGGAACTGGACCATACCGTCCTTGTCGAGGTCGGGACCAGAAACAGGCGCATCGGTAGCGCCAAAAGCCACTGTCTTGGCACGGATCTGGCGAATGCCCCCAGACGAGCCAATCGACTGATAGTTGAGACCCGTGCCGGTTTCTTTCTTGTAGGCTTCGGCCCACTTGGCGTACATGGGGAAGGGGAAGGTCGCACCGGCGCCCGTGATGTCAGCGGCGAAAGCTCCGCCAGCAACCACAGAGGCCAAGACAACAGCGACGGCTTTGAGGAATGTGCGTTTCATGATTTACCTTTGAAGATGGTTTGCCTGGGCAACCCGAACTCTAGAGGGTATTCGTGACATTTCGGTGACACAAGTCGCAGCCATCACCGACGATCCGACGACCGTCATTCACGGTATCGTCACAGAAAATTCATGAAAATTGCACATACTCTCCCCGGCATCACAGTTACCAAAATCGACCTGATCGAGTTTTACGACCACGGTACGATGCCGCAAAGCATCTCCGCGACATACCCTCATGCAAAACGGCACACGACTCGCCGCAGTCGACCTGGGCTCCAACAGCTTCCGCCTTGAAATCGGACAGTACGAATTCGGTCATATCCAGCGCGTGGAATACCTCAAGGAAGCCGTGCGCCAGGGCGGTGGCCTGGACGAAAATCGCAACCTCACCCAAGAAGCCATGGAGCGGGGCTGGGCCTGTCTAGCCCGTTTTGGCGAACGGCTGGCTGGTTTCCCTCGCGCGCAGGTGCGCGCCGTGGCAACACAGACGCTTCGCGAGGCACGCAACCGCGAGGACTTCCTGTCCCAGGGCAGCCGAGTGCGGGGCTACCCGATCGACGTGATCTCCGGCCTGGAAGAAGCGCGCCTCATCTATCAGGGCGTGGCACGGCTTCTGCCGCAATCCGACGAGCGACGCCTGGTGGTCGACATCGGGGGGCGCTCCACCGAGCTGATCGTGGGCCAGCAGTTCACAACCCAGGCGGTAGCGTCGTTTCGCGTTGGCAGCGTTGCGTGGTCGCAGAGATACTTTCCCCAGGGCGAATTCACCGCAGGCGCATTCGCTGCGGCAGAGATCGCGGCAAAGGCGGTGCTGGATGAAGCGATGGAAACCTTCCACTCTGGGGCGTGGGACGTCGCGTACGGCTCCTCGGGTACTGCGGGCGCCGTCGGCGAGCTCCTGGCGGCAGCAGGCCAGCAGCCGGGCGTTATTTCCCGAGAAGGCGTCGACTGGCTGCATGAACGATTACTGCGTGCTGGCTCGGCGGACCGGCTGCGGCTGGATGGACTCAAAGAAGCTCGAAAGGCCGTGATTGGCGGCGGTGTCAGTGTTCTACGGGCCGTCTTCGACCTGCTCGATATTGACGAAATGCAGGTGGCGCAGGGGGCGTTGCGCCAGGGCGCGCTCTACGACTTGCTGGACCGCGAGCAGCCAGGCTCGGACCTGAGATCTTCCACGGTACAGCGCCTGATGGAGCGGTTTGGGGTAGATGTCGAACATGCCGAGCGGGTGGCCGTTACCGCTGGGTTCCTTTTTGATCAGGCTCGCGGCCCCGACAACGCACGCGCGGCACTCAAGCTGCAGTGGGCCGCTCGGCTGCATGAAATCGGTTGTCGGATTTCCCACAGCGATTACCACCGGCACGGCGCCTACATTCTGGATAACACCGATGCCGCAGGATTTGCAGTACCCGAACTGCACCGGCTTGGCGTTCTGGTTCTGGGGCAGCGCGGCAAAGTACGTAAGCTCGAGACCGATCTGACCGACCCCGTCTTTGCCCTGCAACTGCTGTGCCTGCGTGTGGCGGTGGCGTTGTGCCATGCGCGCCGCGCGCCCGATACCAAGGGGCTGACCCTAAGGCGCGATGCGATGGGCTTTAGGCTTGAAGCGCGCCCCGGCTGGGCCTCTGCCTATCCCCAGTCGGCATATCTGCTGTGCGAAGAAGTTGCCGCCTGGCAAAAGACCCCTTGGGAGCTGGCGGTTGACGTGGACTGAGCACCCCCATTAAACTGTATATACTGTTTATACAGTTCAAAAGGAGTGTTATGACCAAATCGAACGCAGTGACTACGCCCAGCCCCCTGCCAGCCAAAGCGACAGCATCCACGTCCGCTGCCAAGGATGTTGTGAGCAAGCGCACCGCCGCTGCGAAGGTCGCTGGTAGCGCCCCCAAGGCGGCACCTCGCGCGAAGCCGGCCGCCAAAAAATCGGCACCCAAAGCGCAGCCCCCCGCGAAGGCAAAACCACCGGCAGGCCAACTGGCTGCGCAGCCTGCCGTGGCCGACAAGGAGGCCAAGGCTCGTAAGCCAAAACTTGTACGCGACAGCTTCACCTTCCCCAAGGACGAGTACGCGGTTATTGAAGCCCTGAAGGAACGCCTCGCCCGCTTGGGACAACCCGTCAAGAAAAGTGAACTGCTGCGCGCCGGGCTCAAGGCGCTGGCGAGCATGCCCGACTCCGCGCTGAAATCGGCGCTCCAGGCGGTTCCATCCTTGAAGACCGGGCGGCCCAAGGCATGAGCTTCTGAGAACCTGTTCAAAATCTCCAGCACTGGGGCCTGAAGGGACGACCGGCGCAAAAACGCGTCGCAATCAGCACAACCGAGCTCCTCGTTACTGCGCCCCCAGTGGCGGGGGTCGGCCCTGCATGCGCAGTCAGAGGAATTCCGGCGACTGCACCACCATCAGTACGGTCTGGCTCTGCTCCTGCCTCTGTCGTTGGCGAAGCCACCAAACGGCGCCCTTGCGAACTGCGCATACCGGCTCAGGCATCCCGAGCAGCTTCGCAATGGTCTGCCCCAGCACCGGCTGATGCCCAACGATGAGTACGGCCCCTTTCGCCCTGGGCCACTGCGCTAGCTCCAGCAGGTCGGCATCTGTGCCACCTGGCAGCAGTTCGGACCGCAGCTTAAATTTGCGCCCCAGGGCAATTGCAGTCTGCTCGGTTCGTCGGGAGGGGCTGACCAGAACGCGAAGCCCCTCCGGCAGTTGCCGGTCCAGCCACGCAGCCATACGGGCGGCCTGCTTTTCACCCCGAACTGTCAGAGCACGGGCCAGGTCATCCTGGCCCTCGCCAGCGTCTTCCGCTTCCGCGTGCCGCCACAGGATGAGGTCCATCATCGCCTGCCCGGGCCGCCGCCCGGCGCCGCACTGGGGGGGCCGTAACGAAGCATCAGGGCATTTTGGGCGCCCTGCCCGCTGCTAGGATGGGGAGCGCGGTCGTAGCCACCGCTCGCATTGAGCGTCCATGCATCGCGGTCGTCGTGCAGATAGGCAACCAGACACTCGTCCACGATCTGCTGTCGAAGCACAGGGTCATCGACCGGCCACGCGAGCTCAATGCGACGCATCATGTTGCGGTTCATCCAGTCGGCGCTCGAGAGGTAGAGATCCTCTTGGTCGGCCGCGCGAAAGTAGAAAACACGGGTGTGCTCCAGGAAACGCCCAATGACTGAGCGCACGCGAATGTTGTCCGTGGCCCCCGGCACCTGCGCCGGCAGCATGCACGCGCCACGCACGATCAGGTCGATCCGGGCGCCGCGCTGGCCCGCCACGATCAGGGCGCGCATCAACGCCTCGTCGGTCAGCGCATTCATCTTGGCAACGATGCGGGCTTCCTGACCCGCCTCGGCCGCCAGGCCGACCTGCTCGATCTTCTCCAACATCCGACGGTGCAGATGAAAAGGGGCGAGCATCAGCTTGCGCAGCTTCGGGGGGCGGTTCTGGCTAGCAAGATGGTTGAAAACCCCGTCCATATCGGCAGTGGTCGCTTCGTCAGCAGTGAGATAGCTGAGGTCGGTGTAAAGGCGGGCCGTACGGACGTTGTAGTTGCCTGTGGACAGGTGCCCGTATCGCCGGAGCTTGCGCCCTTCGCGACGCGTAACCAGCAACATCTTCGCGTGCGTCTTGAGGCCCACCACACCATAGACGACCTGGGCCCCAACGGACTCAAGGGCTTCTGCCCAGTTGATGTTTGCCTCTTCGTCAAAACGGGCCTTGAGTTCGACCACGGCCATCACTTCCTTGCCACGCCGCACGGCCTCCGTGAGAAGCTCCATGAGTCTGGAATCAGCACCCGTGCGATAGATGGTCTGCTTGATCACGAGCACGTCGGGATCATTGACGGCCTCCTGCAAGAAAGCCAGAAGCCCGTCAAAGCTCTCAAAAGGCTGGTGGATCAGCACATCGCGGTGGCGCAGCTGCTCCATGATCGAAGTATTTGGCTGGAGCTGTCGCGGCCAGGCCGCTGCCCATGCAGGAAACAACAAAGCGGGATCGTTAACCAGATCGACCAGCTGGGTGAGGCGCACAAGATTGACCGGCCCCGGAACCCGGTACAACGCTGTCAGAGGCAGTTCGAACTGCGTGAGCAAAAAGTCATACAGGAAGGGCGAGCACCCGGAAGACACCTCCAGACGGACGGCTTGACCATAGTGGCGGTGCTGCAGACCCTGCCGCAATGCAGTACGAAGATTGCGTACATCTTCTTCATCCAGCGCGAGGTCGGAATGCCGGGTGACACGGAACTGCGAGAACTCAACGACCTCCCGCCCTGGGAAGAGTTCATCAAGGTGCGCCCGCACAATACTGGAGAGGCTGACAAACAGCGCGCCATCCGGCGCCACCCGATCGGGCAAACGCATGAGGCGCGGCAGGGCCCGGGGAATCTTGACGATGGCGATTTCGTTCTCGCGACCGAACGCGTCGTAGCCACGAAGCCGCACAATGAAATTGAGCGATTTATTTGCCACCTGGGGAAACGGATGGGCGGGATCCAGGCCGACGGGTATCAGCAATGGGCGGACATCGCTCACAAAATAATCCCGCACCCATTTTTTTTGCACAGGCGTTCGCTCATTGTGCCCAACGATACGGATGCCATGCCGGGCGAAGGCGGGAACAAGCCGGTCGTTGTACAGCGCATATTGCCGTTTGACCAACGAGTGCACCTGCGCTGAAATGGTCTGGAAGGTGTCCCTGGAGTACAGCCCTTTGGTCTCGCCCTTCATGGCGGCGGTCAGGTGGGGTGCAGCCCGGACCTCAAAGAATTCGTCCAAGTTGGAGGACACGATGCACAGGTAGCGCAGCCGCTCCAGCAGTGGCACATCGTTGCGACAAGCCCAGTCAAAAACCCGCTCGTTAAACGCCAAAATACTTTGGTCGCGGTCAAGGAATGACAGCTGCTCCAAGGAGCCATCACGGGGTTGCGTTGCCAATAGAAGATCCTCGCTCCGTTCTGCCTCCATGCTAGCAGGGTTATCTCCTTGGGCCCCACCAGTCACCAGGGAAATGGTTGCGGCGTCTTCAGAGGGGGGAGGCGACATGGACAGGCGGCGGTTGCGAAACGCTAAGACGACAGTATCTTGCACAGACATGACAGTCATGTGACATGCCTGCGCTCAACAGGCCAGGCTCAATGCCCCAGGAAATGCCTGCGATAGCGTGGATGAAGGTCGGCCAGGCGCATCAACAAGGGCAAGTCGGCGGTATTGAAATCCGGGTCCCAGGCTGGCGCACCGAGCACCCGCGCGCCCAGGCGCAGGTAGCCCTTGATCAGTGCCGGCGGCTCAACCACGTCGTGGCTGTCAAGCAGGTCCACCGGCAGGGGCAGCCGGGGCAGCACATGGAGGTCAATCGGTGCAAGATGGGTCTTGCGCAACTGGTGCCAGATACTTGCGGCCGCCTGCCCCCCCTGGATTCCGTTGTACACCATGGGAATGCTGGCGCAGCCGATCATGGTGTCAAGGTCGTTTCGGGCCATGAAGTCCGCCAGCGCGCTCCACAGCGCCATGATCACGCCGCCATGCCGGTAGTCTGCATGCACACAGCTTCGGCCGAGCTCCACCATGCGGTGGCGCAGCGCGCGCAGGCGGGTCAGATCAAACTCAGTGTCACTGTAGGTGCCGCCCACGCGCCGGGCCTGGGCCGGCGTGAGCACACGGTAAGTGCCAATCACTTGCCGTGTCTGCGCATCGCGGACCAGAAGGTGCTCGCAGTAGTCGTCAAACAGATCTACATCGTGACCAGGGACAGGGGTCGTCAATCGAGCGCCCATCTCAGTCGCAAACACCTCAAAGCGCAACCGCTGCGCCTCACGGACTTCATCTTGGTGTCTTGCCCAGCCCACGTCGATGAGATTCCGCGGCGTCCCCGGCACGCTGCTGCCCACCGCTGGGGAGAGTGCACTGGAAGCAGGCAGGGGCTTTGGATGTCCGCTCGTAGCGGGAATCAGCATCAAGTTGGAACGGTCATTCATGGCGCGTAAACTTTCTTGTACATGCCCGGCTGAACCCAGCCGGAAGGAAACTGAAATTCCTGACAGAAAGTGTCCGCGCGCACTGTGACATCCCCATGTCGGAGCAATGTCATATCCGTGAAGGCGAGCGCTGTTGCGAGGGCCACACCCAGGCCACGCCCATAGCGTGTCCACACACCCCTCGGAGAAAAACCTTTGGATGAATCAGATCAGCTCAGCGGACCACGAGTCGCTCGATGATCGCGCGCATCCGACGACATAGACCTGTGAGCAGCCTTTGCTGCAAGCCGTGAACGCGATGGCATGAAGAGCGCCACCGACGTAGCAGAGAAAGATCTAGAGAACCGCTGCATAACTCCCTGCGGTCTGCGCGTGCGCGGGCTCGGGCAGTCCACGGCGTTGCTTTTCTTGCCAATAGCTCGGCTATTGGCTGCAGAAAGCGCCTTGTGGCCTATCCCGATCCGCACCAGCGCATCCTCGCGAGGGTGATGCAGAGCTTCCTTAAGCCCCTCACCGACAAGAGGGGAAGCTGACCAGACGCACCCGGCGGGTGTGCGGCGCCCGCCATGGTCGGGCTCGGCTTGCCTTGAAGCGGCGTCCGTCCGGGTCGAGGCTTGGGGCTGGCCGACAGCGCTGGCTGCCAGGCGATTGCAGCATCGCTTGAGCGCAGGGTTCCACGCTCCCGTCCTGCTGGTCGTGTCGCCGGGCAGGTCAACCGGTTGACCCTGTCAAACGCTACATGGGAAGGGCGCCCCAGTGGGTTCCAAGCGTCACATCGCAGGCGCTAATCGGAACGCTTGCCCTGCAACCAGGCTCTGACCTACATGAGACACACGCTCTTGCGCCTCGCCTTCACCGCTGTTCTGGGCGCTACCGTCGCAGGCTGCGCCACAGTCCCCGGGGACCCGTACTACCCCGCCCCGGGCTATACGGTGTACGAACAGCCTGGGTATGTGTACGGCGGCGGCACCGTGTACCGAGCACCGCCCGGCCCGCTTGTTTACCCGTACGGCACTGCGCCAGCGCCCCTCTACTACGGGGGCCGTGACCGCTGGGACAACGACCGGCATCGTGACCGAATGTGGCGTGAACGGGAGCGCGACCGCGACCACCGCGAGCAACTGGCCCGTGATGCAGAACGCCGGGCGGGCGAACAGGCAGAGCGCGACCGCCGCGCCGCGGCATCCCGCCGCCCTAATTACCAGCAGCCCGGTCAACTGGCGCCTGGCAGTTATACGCCGCATCCCCACGACTGGCGCAGCCGCCAGCAAAGCAACAGCCCAGAAAAACCCTGACCGGCCGCACGCGCACACACGCCCAGGCAGTCATCCCGCAATCGGAAAGGCCACACCATGCATCAACTCGTTTGTAAGCTTGTGGTTGCAGCAGGCGTTGCCCTGGCCGCCCTGGGCGCGCACGCCCAGGTCGTTCGCTGCACCGACCCGGCCACCGGCAAGGTGACGTATACCGACGGCGATTGCCCAAGCGGTGCAGCCGCGCGCGAGGTGGAGGCGCGCAAAACCCCAGCCGAGATCCAGCAGGAGCGGGCAGAGGCCGCCGAGGCCCTGCAACGCAAGCAGCAAAGACTGCAGGCAGAAGCGGCAGCCCAGGCGCAGTCGGCGCGCAACGCCCCCGCCCCGGAGGCCCGCAAGAACCCTGACTATGCGCGGTCGCCAGAGTGCGCGCGCTCCCGCCGCAACCTGGACGTGACCATCAGTGCCGGCGATGCGGGCACGTACGAGCACAACCTGCGCGTTGAAGCGGCCCAGCGCCAGGTGGACCTGGACTGTCTGGGGCCCGCCGCCTATGCCGATCTGGAGAGAACCCGGGCCGCCCGCCCCGTGGTTGTGCCGCCCACCACCATCGTGCTGCCACCGCGCAACACGCACCCGGTGCAACCTCCGGTGGCTCCCCCCGCCAAGCCACCCAAATTCACGCAGTGCAACGTGTTCAGGTGCTACGACAGCCAGGGCAACAGCTATCCGCGATGATGGCCGCTCGCACCCGCTGTACCAACCAGCGCAGAGTGCCGACCGCCGGGCCGAAGCGGCTGTGATCGTTGCGGAAAACGCGCGCGCTGAACCGGGCCTCCCACCATCGGGTTCGCCAGGACGCGCCTGTGGTGTTCACGGCACCGCGCAAGCAGCAGGTGATCAGCCGCCGCGCAGCCCCAAGGCCACATCCGGATAGCGCAAACGCACGCCCAGCTCCTTGCGCATGCGCTGGTTGTCGAGCCGGCGCGACTCGCCCATGAAGCTCAGCAGCATCAGCGACAGTTTCTCCCGCGCAGCGCTGCGCGGCACCCGCGGGGGGCGCGGCAGCCCGTACAGATCTGCCGCCAGGTCAAAGTAGTCGCCCATCTTCATATGCGTGGAATCGCTGGCGTTGTACACACGCTGGGGGCGCCCACGCCACAGCGCGGCCAGGCAAGCGCGGGCCAGATCATCGGCGTGGATGTGGTTGGTATAGACGTCGTCCTCATTCACCAGCACCGGCGTGCCCCGCTGCAGGCGGGCCCGCGGGGTGCCGCCTTCCCGGTCGGGCGCGTAGATGCCCGGGATGCGCAGCACGCTCGCGCGCACACCAGCGCGGCCCAGGTGGCGCATGGCGCGCTCGGCATTCACCCGCCGCTGTGCGCGAGGCGTCGCGGGGTTCACAGCACGCGTCTCGGCCACCAGCGCCCCTTGGCAGTCGCCATACACGCCGCTGGTGGACGCGTAGACCAGCGATACGGGCTTGCCGCGCAGGCGCAACACGCGCACCAGCGCCACGGTACGGGGGTCTTGCCACCAGGCATCGCCGCCCGCGCCCTCGCCGGGGGGCGGCGCCAGGTGCATCACCCGCGTGGCCACGCCCGCCAGCCGCCTTAGCGAGCCCACATTGTCCAGATTGCCCAGCAGAGGGTGCACTCCCAGCGCGCGCAGGCCGGGCCGGCGGTCGGGGCTGGATGTGAGTGCCAGAACCCGCATGCGGCCAGCGCCAGGCCCACGACAGAGGTCGCGCGCGACACGTTGACCAACATCACCGCAGCCAACGATCAACAGGCGTTCGCGGCGAAAGCGCGCCGGCAGCGCGCCAAGAGGGCTTTGGTTTGAAGGCAAAATTGGTTCCGTCCGCTTGACGCCAAAGTCGCCTGCGTTGCGCTGCAGTTGCAGCCGTGCGGGCGCCTTTGGCAGATGTAAAAACGTTGCGAGGATAACCACAACATGACCAGCCCAGACGCGGCAACCGGCACCGGCAGCCGCATGGCATCGCTCCAGATCACCGTGCAGCCCAGTGGGCGCGCATTTATCACCCAGGCCGGCGAGACCATTTTGGCCAGCGCGATCCGCGCCGGCGTGGGACTGCCCTACGGTTGCAAGGACGGCGCATGTGGTTCATGCAAATGCAAAAAACTCAGCGGCACTGTGCAGCATGGCGAGCACCAGTCCAAGGCGCTCACAGCCGACGAGGAGGCAGCCGGCTTCGTGCTGACCTGCTGCGCGCAGCCGCTGACCGATGTGGTGCTGGAATCGCGCCAGGTCACGGACGAAAGCGCTTATCCCATCAAGAAAATGCCGGTGCGCGTGTCTGCGCTTGAGACAAAATCGCACGATGTGATGCAGGTGCGCCTGCAGTTGCCGGCGGCCGATACCTTCCGCTACCACGCGGGGCAGTACATCGAGTTCATCCTGCGCGACGGCGCGCGCCGCGCGTATTCGATGGCCAACGCCCCACACACGCAAAGCGAATCGCCTGGGGTGGAGCTGCACATCCGGCACATGCCGGGCGGCAAATTCACCGACCATGTGTTTGGCGCCATGAAGGAAAAGGACATCCTGCGGGTCGAGGGCCCGTTTGGCAGCTTTTTCCTGCGCGAGGAATCCACCAAGCCCATCGTATTGCTGGCATCAGGCACCGGCTTTGCCCCCATCAAGGCGCTGATTGAGCACATGCAATCCAAGGCCATCCAGCGTCCTGCCGTGCTGTACTGGGGCGGGCGTCGCCCTGGCGACCTTTACCTGCACGATTGGATGCTGGCCCGCGTGGCAGACATGCCCAACCTGCGCTATGTGCCGGTGGTGTCGGATGCCCTTGCCGAGGATGCATGGACAGGCCGCACAGGCTTCGTGCACCAGGCCGTACTCGATGATTTTGCAGACCTCTCCGGCCATCAGGTTTATGCGTGCGGCGCGCCTATCGTGGTGGAAAGCGCACGCGATGCCTACAGCGCGCACCGGGGCCTGCCGCCCGAGGAGTTCTTTGCGGACTCCTTCACGTCAGAAGCAGACAAGCACAGCGGCTGACGAGCGCCCGCGACCTGCATCCTCGACCACGCCGATCTGCCATGCGCCCCACACCCCGCAGCGCATCGTCTGGCCATGCGCCAGACGCATTCGGTACCCCGACGTGAACACCGAGGCGCGCCCGACACCGGTGCCTGCAGATACAGGCGCATCGGCTGGCAGTCGCCGCGGCTGGCCTGCTGCCGGAACCGCGGTCACCCTGCTGGCCCTGTCCGGCGTGCTGGTCTGGGGCGCGGGTGAATGG
>JBKCTS010000552.1:0-7104 GCA_046318695.1 Acidovorax sp. | reverse complement strand
GGCATGGGCTGCCTTGACGGCCTCGGCCTTCTCGTAATTGATGATCATGTCTTTTTCATGCTGCCGCATGGCACCCATCTCACCACGCAACTCGGCCATGTAGCCGACCTCGGCAAACGAGTGGGCCATGAAATGGTCGCTCATCGCGTGGATGCGAAGCATGCCCAGCATGCCTGCGCCACCCAACAGTCCAAGCAAAACCATCACTACCCCGATGGCGCCGAGCATCCGCATGCGGATCGTGAACCGCCTCATGAAAAATCCCATCATCTTTCTCCTCGTTGGTGGCAGCGCGACTCATCCCCGAAGCGCACGCTCAAAACCTTTTAGGCCCTGTTCGCACAATTTTCGCCAGTGCGAACGGGTCTTAACAGTCTGACACACATCACCCACTGGTTGAATACGTAGTTCTCACATGCGCCAGCGCTTAAGCAACAGCGCGTTGGCCAGAACGCTCACCGAGCTTAGCGCCATGGCCGCGCCTGCGACCACGGGGCTCAGGTAGCCCAGCGCGGCCAGCGGGATACCGGCCACGTTATAGGCAAAGGCCCAAAAAAGGTTTTGGCGGATCTTTATCACCGTGCGCCGCGAGATGTCGAGCGCCGCTGCCACCAGCATAGGGTTTCCCCGCATCAACGTGATACCGGCCGCGTGCATGGCCACGTCGGTGCCATTGCCCATGGCCATGCCCACGTCGGCGGCCGCCAGCGCGGGAGCGTCGTTCACGCCGTCGCCCACCATGGCAACGGTATGGCGCCCCCGGTGGCTGCCCACATCAGGCCCGTTTTGCAGCGCGCGGATCGCGGCGGCCTTGTCGCCCGGCAGCACCTCGGCCAAGACCTCGCCGGCTTGCGGCTGCAGCCCCAGCCGGCGCGCCATGGCCTCGGCCGCGCCACGGTTGTCCCCCGAGATCATCACGGTGCGGATGCCCCTCGCCTTGAGCGCCGCCAGCGCCTCACGCGCGCCGGGCTTGGGCTCGTCGCCAAAAGCCAACAGCGCGCGCAGCGCAAGGCCCCCGGCGGTGCGCTCGACCACCGCCGACACCGTGGCACCCTCGCGCTGCAGCGCGGCGGCGCGGTCGGTCAGCGGGCCAAGGGCCACGCCCAGCTCGCCCATCCAGCGCAGGCTTCCCACCAACCAGGTCTGGCCCTGCACCTGGCCTTCGGTGCCACGCCCTGGCACGGAGCGCACGCCCTCGGACGGGGGCACGGCCAGTTGCTGCTCGGTCGCCGCAGCCGCTACGGCGCGCGCCAGCGGGTGTTCGCTGCCGCGTTGCACCGATGCCACAGCAGCCATTACGGCCGAGACATCCAGCCCGGGCACCACCTCGAAGGCCGTGAGGCGCGGGTGGCCCACGGTGAGCGTGCCGGTCTTGTCAAATGCCACCGTGTCCACCTTGTGCGCCAGCTCCAGGGCCTGCGCGTCTTTGATGAGGATGCCGTTCTTAGCCGCCACCCCCGTGCCTGCCATGATGGCTGCGGGCGTTGCCAGGCCCAGCGCGCAAGGGCAGGCAATCACCATCACGGCCACGGCATGGATGAGCGCGCCCTCCAGCCCCGCGCCCACCGCCAGCCAGCCGCCCAGCGTGACCAGCGCCACACCCAACACCACCGGCACAAACACCGCCGAGACCTGGTCCACCAGGCGCTGGATGGGCGCCTTGGCGGCCTGCGCGTCTTCCACCAGGCGGATGATGCGCGCCAGCACGGTCTCGCTACCCACCGCGGTGACTTCCATCACGATGCGGCCCTCGCCATTGATGGAGCCTCCGGTCAGCGGCATGCCCGCATCGCGCGGCACCGGCAGCGGCTCGCCCGTCAGCATGGATTCATCGACCTGCGTGTGGCCCTCGCGCAGCACGCCATCCACCGGAATGCGCTCGCCGGGCCGCACCACCAGGCGGTCGCCCAACAGCACCTCGGCCACGGGCACATCGACCTCGCCGCCCTTGCCCAGCAGGTGCACCACGTCCGGCCGCAGGGCATGCAGTGCGCGGATGGCCGCCGTGGTCTGCCGCTTGGCGCGGGCCTCCAGCCACTTTCCCAGCAGCACCAGCGTGACGACCACGGCCGAAGCCTCAAAGTACAGGTGCGGGGCGTGCCCCGGATGCGCGGTCAGCCACAGCCACACCGACAGCCCCCAGCCCGCGCTGGTGCCCAGCGCCACCAGCAGGTCCATGTTGCCCGACAGCGCCCGGGCCGCATGCCAGCCCGCCTTGTAAAAGCGCGCCCCCAGAATGAACTGCACCGGCGTGGCCAGCGCAAACTGCGCCCACGCTGGCAGCATCCAGTGCTGGCCGAACAGGTCGCCCACCATGGGCAGCACCAGGGGCGCCGAAAGGATGAGACCCATGGCAACCGGCAAGAAACCGGCCCAGGGCGAGGCCTCTTGCGCCGTGTCCACGGCATCGGCCGGCCGGGGCTCGTAGCCCGCGTTACGCACTGCGCGGCGCAGCAGAGCATCCATGGCGGCGGTGTCTGCCGGGCTGGCCGACGCAAACGCAATGCGCGCCGATTCGGTGGCCAGGTTGACCGAGGCCTCATGCACGCCCGGCACCTTGCGCAGCGCGCGCTCCACCCGCCCCACGCAGCTGGCGCAGGTCATGCCGGAGACACCGATATCAACAGACTGCACCGACCCCACGCCGGGCACGGCCGAAGCCTCAGGGGGAGCACTGGCAGAGGGGTTCATGACGGATATGGTGAACCTTGACACGATAACCGGGTCAACCCATGACCTTGATCAATTCCAGGGCGATGGGTATTCCGCATGCTACTTGACTCAGCCCGCGACCACACTGAACGAGCAGGGCGGCAACGACCCCGCCGCATCTGACCCACAGAAAGGACACCACCATGCAAACCCACAGCTTTCAGGTCCAGGGCATGACCTGCGGCCACTGCGAGCGCGCCGTGACGCAGGCGGTGCAGCAGGTCGACCCCAGCGCCGCCGTGCGCATCGACCGCGCCAGCGGCAAGGTCGATGTGGACAGCACCGCCCCGCGCGAAGCGCTGGCCGTAGCCATTGCTGACGAGGGCTACACCGTTACGGCCTGACGGCCCACGCAGGCCAGCCTGGCGGCCCGGAGGTGCGGCACGACAAATCGCTGGGACTGCGGGGTGACCTGGGCGGTCATGAAACAATCGCCCGCGAGCGCGTGCTTGCCCCCCGGGCCTTCGAATTCATTTCACAGCCATTCCATGAAAAAAATCTTCTGCGCAGCGGCGTTGTGGGTCGCCTCTGCGGTGTTCGCCAGTGCCTCAACCGTCACTCCCGTATCGAGCATGATCGTCATGCCGTGGGATATGAACCAGACCAGCGATCTTGCCAGTCAAATCAAAAACAAGGGATTTAACCACGCCACGTTTTATCTCAATTGGTCCGATATTGAATCGCGGAAGAACGAATATCAGTTTGCCCATTACCACAAGTATCTGGACGCCCTTGTCAACGGCGGTCTGAACCTGATTTTAGTGCTGGACATGGGGGGCCGTCAGTACCTGGACGAAAACGGCAGGAAAATTGAGGGTGCTTCAACTGCTCCAAAATGGCTTTACTCGGAGCATCCGGGTTCAGTCATGAAAAATTTCTCCGGAAATCACCAGTGGCAACCCGACTTTACGGATGATGTGGTCAAGAAGCATTCGTCCCGATTCATCAGCCAGGCCGTGGCCCACTTTTCAAAGCGCTATCCCGGCAAGATCCTTGGTTTTGCGATCGGGTTGCAGGAAGAGCATGAAATCAAATATGGACAGACTGGCTATCAATGGCGCGACTATAAAGAATCCACACAGCGTGATTTCCAGGCAAAGTATGGGGCCGCACAGCCCATTATCAACTACAACAATGACATCAAAAATGGCCAGCCAAAACCCGAGCCACTTTTGAATACCCACCGAGAATACCGGGAGAGCCGCCTGGCGCAGGCAACCTGCGAGCAGGCAAAGGCCATCCGGGATCAGGGGGCGGCTGCCATCGGTTATTTTGCCGAAACATTTACCTCGCACGATGCCATTTATGCCTCGGGCGTTGTCGAAAAACTCCCGTCATGCCTTGACATCGCCGTCATCGATTACAACTTCTATGACGGATACAAGCTGGTGCCAGACGCCGATGTGTTGCCGACCCTGGCGAATTACATGGGCGCCCTGGGCTACAAAAAAGTCATGATTGGTGCCTATGCCGAACAGTGGGAACTGAGAAAACTCACCCAAGACCTGATTCCCATCATCAACCGCTCCATCCGGCAGGCGCTTTCGCAGGACCATGTGATCGGATTCGAGCTGGGGGGCTTTCAGCGGCAGGCCACTGCCAACCAGTCTGCCACCATGGACCTGGACAAGCTCGGCGGCATCGATACCCGGGCCCCGCGCATCAACGCGCCCGCCAAGCCCCAAGCCACCCGAATTGGCGTCCTGGGGTCTGCGACCAATTTCTATGTGTGGCATGGCGAGCGCAGTTCAGGCCGAAACGTCCACCGCGACGCCTTGTTTGCCGCGTTCAAGCTGCTGAGCAGCCAAAAGGATCTGGACGTCCACCTCATCGGCGAGAAAAACCTTCTATTGGATGACCCGATCATCCAAAGCCTGGATGCCATCGTGGTTCCCCACCAGGCGGCCATGCCGCAGGCCGTCAAAACCAAACTGACCCAGTTCTGGAAGAACGGCGGCGCTCTCGTGCAGGACATGCGCCTGGGCGAGTTTGACGAAAACGGCAAGGCCACGTTCGACTGGATGAATGACGTATTCGGCATTGCCAAGGTCGAGTGGAAAAAAGGCGGCGGAGTCTTCCTGATCGACGGCAAGATCTTTCGCCTTCGGCGTTCGCCGGGCCTGTACACCGGCCATGCGTCGATCACGCCCCGCCCCGGCTACAGGCTGATGGCCAGCGAACTGCTACAAAAGAATCAGGGCATCATGGTGCGTGGCCCGCGCACGCTGGCGTTCGGGTTCATGCCGCAGTTGGTGGAAGATCGCACTCAACCCGAATGGCAGCAACTGTTCGTGCAAACAATCCGAAACCTGGCGCGGGAGCGTGGCGAGCAGACCGGCACGCGGCAGTAGCCACGGGCACTCACGAGCTCTGGCATTCGGGGCCTTAAAACGGCGCTGTTTCCGGATCGGTATCCGCCGGAGCCGTGGCGGGCCCGGTCACCACACGCCCCACCTTGTCCTGACCCCGAAGCGGGGCGGACACGGCTGCCCCCAGCCCGCTGCCCGCACCGGCAGAGCTCACCGCCTGCGCCGCACTGGCCACACCGCTTTCAGCCTCGCCGCCGAGCGCCTCGATCAAATCGGGGATCAGCCGACTGAGCTCTCCTGTGGCAATGGCCACATCCGTGTCAAAGCCGCTGTCGTCGGCCTGGGTGCCTTCAAACACGGCATCCAGAAACGCTAGCTTCTTGATCTGCAGGCCTTCGGTCAGCATGAAGCTCACGCGGTCGTCCCAGGTGAGGGCCAGCTTGGTGGGCAGCTTGCCGGCGCTGATGTGGGCCTGGACCTCCTCGATATCCAGCGGGTGGCGGGCGTAGCGCACCACGGCTTTTTCCTCGGTGGCGCTTTTCAGCTCGCACTCGCGGTCCACCGTGAAGCCCACCGGAGGCTCCTGCTCCTTGAGCCAGTGCGACATCGCCGCCTGCGGGCTGGTCTGGGTGTTGATGAGCGAGACCGACAGGCCGGGCAGCGCCTCGACCAGCAGCGTCACCACCTCATCCGCACGGCCCTGGCTGGCGGTGTCGAGCACCAGCAGCCTTGCGGCCGTGTCGATCCATACCCACATCGATCCCTGCTTGGTAAATGCCATGGGCAGCAGATCGAGCTTGGCTTCGTCCTTGAGATCCCTGCTTTCCTTCTTGCCGGGTTTTCTGCCGGTTTCCTGTTCGATGCGCTCGGCCTTTTCCTTCACACGGCGCGCCAGCACGCTGGCGGGCAGCACCTTGGACTCGACCATGAAGCGAAGAATCCACTGCCCGCCCACCGACTCGACCAAAGGCCCGTGGGCCTCGCCTCGCGGCGGCACCCAGCCCAGGGATTTTTCTTGCGTTGCACCGCATTCCATGAATGGGGCCTTGGCCAGCGCCTCTTCAACGCGCGTCAGTTCCCCCTGCCAATGCGGAGCAATGCGGTACACGATCATGTTCTTGAACACGGGACAACCTCTTGTATCTGGGAATATGGATGGGGTGGATCGATGGACACCTGCTGGCCTCCACCGCGCAAACTTCGATTGTCGGGCTTGCGGTTGCCCACGGCCGCGACCGCGCTGGCACCTGCAACCCATACCCCGGTCGGTCCTAGACTTTCGCTATTTATTAAATAGCAATAAAATCAATACCGGCGCGCGTCGATGGCATTTTTAGTATGGAATGGTGCTTGCAGGTTCGCCGAACGGCACCACAGTTCTTGTCACAACTTTACACAGCGGCATCACTGCGCCACCGCGCCGATACATGCGCGGCAGACACTGGTTGCCAATCGCCACAACGGTCGTTTTGGCGATACCAAAGTTGCACAAGGAGCCCTACCATGACCCGATGCCTCACACAGCGCTTTGCCGCCACCACTGCCCTTGCCGCCCTGGCAGCCTCACTGGCGCTACCCGCCCTGGCGCAGCAGCAGCCCACTTCAGCCCCCGCGGCGACGCCAGACTCTCAAACTCAACCCCAACACCGCATGGGCCAGCGCCCTGGTGCCGACCCAAGAGACGGCGAACAGCAACGCCGCGCCCACATGGCCAAGCGCATGGGAGAACTCAAGCAACAACTCAAGCTGACTCCCGCACAGGAGCCGGCCTGGACATCATTTACAGCAGCCATGCAGCCCGGCGAGCGCAAGGCGCTCCTGGACCACAGCAACATGGACAAGCTGACCACCCCGGAGCGCATCGACCGCATGCGCGCCTTGCGGTCCCAGCGTGCCGCCGAGGCCGATCGCCGCGGCGAAGCCGCCAAGGTCTTCTATGCGGCACTGACGCCAGTTCAGCAAAAGACGTTTGACGCCCAAGCCCTAGAGGCCCGCCACCAACGTTTGCACCGCTTCCACCACGGGGACAACAATCAAGCGCCGCATAGCATGCACGGTGGAACCCGAGGCGGCCCCATGGGCC
>JBKCTS010000551.1:0-4840 GCA_046318695.1 Acidovorax sp. | reverse complement strand
CCTCAAGGCCCACGACTTCTATGTGCGCCATGGCGTGAAAGTCATCGCAGCGGCCTACGAGGCACACGAGGAAGAAGGCGAGGTCAGCCTCATGATCACCAAACACTGCGTGCGCTTTTCAATGAGCCTGTGCCCCAAGCAGGCCAAGGGCGTGACGGGTGTTCAGGGCACCATCAAAGCCGAACCGCTGATGCTCATCAACGGCAAGGAAAAGTTGACGCTGCGCTTTGACTGCAAGCCCTGCGAGATGCATGTGGTTGGCCGCATGAAAAAATCGGTACTGAACCAGCAGGCCCAAGCGGCGCAGGCGGCGCCGGTGCACTTCTATCGCGCACGTCCACCCAAGGTATCCTGACGAAGGACCGCCGTGTGCGGGCGGTGACGGCGGCTCGGCTTTTGCTGCCGCATCTCTGGCAAATGAGCCGCTGGCGTCTGGCTGTACCGGCGGTGACGCCCGCGCGCAAACGCAGGCAAGGCTTTGCGGCAATTTCTCAAGCATTTCAGGCCGGTTACGCCCGATGCACGATGCTTTGTAGCTATACTTTTGATAGCAAACCACCTGCACGATGGGTGGGCCAGATGCAAACCTTCAGAGCCGCCCTGAGCGCTGCGCCACCCGCGGGGTCTTGCATCCGCGCAAGGCATTGGCGGTTGCCGGTTGTTATACCGGGCGGACTCAGTGCGCGGCCGATTTGCCACGCATGCGCTGGACCAGCAGCACACCCGCCAGCACCAGGCCACCCGCCACCAAGCCAACCAATGCATTGAGCAGGTTGGGCACCAACACATGCCACAGCCAGCCCACAGGCCAGGCTGACGCGGCCTGGCCAGCAGCCTCGACCGCATGGTGCAGCGCAGGCAAGCCGTGGACCAAAATGCCGCCCCCCACCAGGAACATGGCGGCTGTGCCTGCGACGGACAGGCCTTTCATCAGCCAAGGAGCTGCGCGCAGGATGCCGAAACCCATGGCCCGGAGCGCGGTGCTGGCCTTGCTCGTGAGCCACAGGCCCAGGTCGTCGAGCTTGACGATGCCCGCCACCAGACCGTACACACCAACGGTCATGATGATGGCAATGCTCAACAACACGAGCACCTGCTGCGCAAAGGGCGCGGCCGCCACAGTGCCCAGTGTGATGGCAATGATTTCTGCCGACAAAATGAAGTCGGTTCGTACCGCGCCCTTGATTTTGTCCTTCTCCATTGCGACCAGATCCACTGCCGGATTCGCGTTGGCGCGCATGCGGGTTTCGTGCTCTGCCTGGTCTTCGCGCGGCGTGTGCAGCAGCTTGTGGGCGACCTTCTCACAACCCTCGAAACAAAGGAATGCCCCGCCCAGCATCAACAAGGGCGTCACTGCCCACGGAGCAAAGGCGCTGATCAGCAAGGCGGCGGGCACCAGGATCACCTTGTTGATGGTCGAGCCCTTGGCAACCGCCCACACCACGGGAATCTCGCGGTCGGCCCGCACACCGGTCACCTGCTGGGCGTTGAGCGCCAGGTCATCGCCCAGCACGCCAGCCGTTTTTTGCGCCGCCACCTTGGTCATGGCAGATACATCGTCGGCCAAGGCTGCGCTCTTTTTCGACGCCACCTTGGTCATCAGGGCGACGTCATCGAGAATGGTGGCGATATCGTCCAAGAGGGCAAGCAGGCTGCCAGCGGCCATGAGAAGTCCTTGAGTTGCGACAAACCGCCGACTATAGCAACGCGCCAGAGCGGCCCCGCGCCAGACAAGGCCGCACGAAAAACGGGGCCGAAGCCCCGTTGAACGTCGTCTGCAATGGGTGCCGATCCGGCTCTTTCTACAAGCCTTCAAAGGCGCGCAAGGGCCCTACCGCATCCGTCGAAAGCGCGCGGCCACAGCGCCAGGGCAGCCGAGCAAGGGCCGCCCCGCAGCGAGGGCTGCGTCCCCCTTCCCGATTCGCGCAGCGAATCGAGAGAAGGGGGAAGCGGCGCAGCCGCTCAGGGGGTTGTACCTGCTCACCCCACCCACTTGCGCGCATTGCGCCAGATGCGCATCCACCCGCTGTGCTGCGCAGCGTCTTCGCTGGTCCAGCTCATCTGCACGTTGCGGAACACGCGCTCGGGGTGCGGCATCATGGCCGTGAAGCGGCCATCGGCCGTGGTCACCGCCGTGAGGCCGCCCGGGCTGCCGTTGGGGTTGAACGGGTACTGCTCGGTGGCGCGGCCGTGGTTGTCCACGTAGCGCATGGCGGCAATCGCCTTGTCGGCCTTGCCCCGGTATTTGAAGTTGGCATAGCCTTCGCCATGCGCCACCGCAATGGGCAGACGGCTGCCCGCCATGCCTTGCAGGAACAGGCTGGGGGATTCGAGCACCTCCACCAGCGACAGGCGCGCCTCGAAACGCTCGCTCTGGTTGGTGGTAAAGCGCGGCCAGTCCTGCGCGCCGGGGATGATGTCGGCCAGCTCGGCAAACATCTGGCAGCCGTTGCAAACGCCCAGGCCAAACGTATCGGTGCGGCCAAAAAAGCCCTGGAACTGCGCGGCCAGCGCCGGGTTAAACGTGATGGAACGCGCCCAGCCAATGCCCGCCCCCAGCGTATCGCCGTAGCTAAAGCCCCCGCAGGCGACCACGCCCTTGAAGTCTTGGAGCCTGACGCGGCCGGTTTGCAGGTCGGTCATGTGCACGTCGTAGGCCTCAAAGCCTGCCTCGGTAAAGGCATACGCCATTTCGATGTGCGAGTTCACACCCTGCTCGCGCAGGATGGCAACCTTGGGGCGGGCCAGATTCAGGTAGGGCGCGGCCACGTTGTCGGCCGCGTCGAACGTCAGGTGCACATGCAGGCCGGGGTCGGAGGGCTCGCCCGCTGCGGCGTGCTCGGCGTCGGCATTGGCGGGGTTGTCGCGCTGCTGGCAGATCTTCCAGCTCACCGCGTCCCACACCTGGTGCAGGTCGGCCAGCGGTGCGCTGAACACGGCCTTGGCATCGCGCCAAACCTGCAGCTCGCCCTTGCCCGCGTCGATGGGCGACGTTGCAGGCCGCGTCTTGCCGATGAAGTGGCTGAACCTGGACAGGCCATGTTCGCGCAAGGTCTGCATCACGTCGTTGCGCTCTGCCGTGCGTACCTGCAGCACCACGCCCAGTTCTTCGTTGAACAGGGCCTTGAGCGTGAGTTCCTCGCGGCGGGCGCTGACCTGACCCGACCAGTTCTTGGCATCGCCCACCTCGGCGCGGCTGTCGCTGATGCCATCGCCTTCGGTCACCAGCAGATCGACGTTGAGCGACACACCCACATGGCCCGCAAACGCCATCTCGGCCACCGTGGCGAGCAGGCCGCCATCGCTGCGGTCGTGGTAGGCCAGGATGCGGCCCTGGGCGCGCAGGGCGTTGACGGCGTTGACGAGGTTGACCAGGTCTTGGGGGGCGTCCACATCGGGCACCACATCGCCGCTTTGCTCCAGCGTCTGGCCCAGGATGCTGCCGCCCATGCGGTTTTGGCCCTTGCCCAAGTCAATCAGCAGCAGCGTGGTGTCGGCCTCGGTGGCGTTGAGCTGGGGGGTCAAGGTGCCGCGCACATCGGCCAGCGACGCAAAGGCACTCACGATCAGGCTGACGGGCGAGGTCACTTTTTTCTTGTCGGCCCCGTCGTTCCACTGCGTGCGCATGGACAGGCTGTCCTTGCCGACCGGGATGGACACGCCCAGAGCGGGGCACAGCTCCATGCCCACGGCCTTGACGGTTTCGTACAGCGCAGCATCCTCGCCGGGCTCGCCACACGCGGCCATCCAGTTGGCAGACAGCTTCACGCGCGGCAGCTCAATCGGTGCAGCCAGCAAATTGGTGATGGCCTCGGCCACGGCCATGCGGCCCGAGGCGGGGGCGTTGATGGCGGCCAGCGGCGTGCGCTCGCCCATGCTCATGGCCTCACCTGCAAAGCCCCGGTAGTCGGCCAGTGTCACCGCGCAATCGGCCACAGGCACCTGCCAGGGGCCGACCATCTGGTCGCGGTGGCTCAGCCCCCCCACGGTGCGGTCACCAATGGTGATAAGAAAGCGCTTGGACGCCACCGTGGGGTGGGCCAGCACGTCGATCACGGCCTTTTGCAGCGGCACGCCGGTCAGGTCCATGGGCGCAAACTCGCGCACCACAGTGGTCACATCGCGGTGCATCTTGGGCGGCTTGCCCAGCAGCACGTTCATGGGCATGTCCACGGGCAGTTTCTGGTCGTCGGCGGTGGCAGCACGGTCGTGCAGCACCAACTGGCGCGCTTCGGTGGCCGTGCCAATCACCGCAAACGGGCAGCGTTCGCGCTCACAAAACGCCTGGAACAGCGGCAGCGTATCGGGCGCAATGGCCAGCACATAGCGCTCCTGGCTTTCGTTGCTCCAGATTTCCTTGGGGCTCATGCCCGACTCTTCAAGCTGTACCGCGCGCAGATCGAACCGCGCACCCCGGCCTGCGTCATTGGTCAGCTCGGGGAAGGCGTTGGACAGGCCGCCCGCGCCTACATCGTGAATGGCCAGGATGGGGTTGTTGCTGCCCTGCGCCCAGCAGTGGTTGATGACCTCCTGCGCACGGCGCTCGATCTCGGGGTTGCCGCGCTGCACCGAGTCAAAGTCCAGCTCGGCCGCGTTGGTGCCGGTGGCCATGGAGCTGGCCGCGCTGCCGCCCATGCCGATGCGCATGCCGGGGCCGCCGAGCTGAATCAGCAGCGAGCCGGCCGGGAATTCGATCTTCTTCGTGAGCTCGGCATCGATCACGCCCACGCCGCCCGCGATCATGATGGGCTTGTGGTAGCCGCGCTGCACGCCGCCCACGGGCAGCTCGTACTCGCGGAAATAGCCCAGCAGGTTGGGCCGGCCGAACTCGTTGTTGAAG
>JBKCTS010000550.1:0-5836 GCA_046318695.1 Acidovorax sp. | reverse complement strand
TGGCACCCATGCGGGTGACATGATCGGCGAGATTGCCCTGGCGATAGAGATGGGCGCTGACGCCGTGGACATTGGCAAGACCATCCACCCGCACCCCACGCTGGGCGAAAGCATCGGCATGGCGGCGGAGATTGCGCACGGCAGTTGCACGGATGTGCCGCCTGCCAAGAAGTAAGCTAAGCTGAGTCCGCACGACGAGAAGCCCGAACCGGCGACGGTTCGGGCTTTTTGCTGTCTGGTGGTTCGGCAATAGTTGTTGCGATGACAGAGTCTGTATGGGTGTACAGTTGTGTGCCGTATGCCACGCCCATAAGGGCGTTGCACCATGCACACGTCTACAGCCCAGTCGCACGCAAGGCCCCATTCGCACCACCATGCGGGCCGCAGCGCGGCGGCTGCAGCCCCAGCGGCATCAGTAGTCAAACCCAAACTCTACAACCCGCGCCACCCCGAGCGCACACTGCTGTACCAAACCATAGCCGAGCACTACGAGACTTGGCATGAACTTGCCAGCGCAGGCCAATTCGATGGCCAGGGTGACCACCACACCCCAAAGCCTTATGTCCGCCAAGCCTTTCGCAAGTATCTGGAGTGCGGCATCTTCGCCCACGGCTTTGCCAGGGCGTGGTGTGACGACTGCGGGCACGACTACTTCATCGCCTATTCCTGCAAAGGCCGAGGCGTGTGCCCCTCGTGCAATACCCGGCGCATGGTGGAGACGGCGGCGCACCTGACGGATCACGTCTTTCCGCGCCTGCCGGTGCGCCAGTGGGTGCTCTCGGTACCAAAGCGGCTGCGCTACTTCATGCAACGCGATGGAGCGGTGCTCAACATGGTGCTGCGCATTTTCCTGCGAGTCATCGCGCAAAGCCTATCTGCCAACTGCCCTGGGGCGGCGCAGCTGGACAAGGCAGCCCTGCACATCGGCGCAGTGGCGTTTATCCACCGGTTCGGCTCCAGCCTGAACGGGCATGTGCACTTTCACGTCTGTGTGGTCGATGGGGTGTTTGAGGAGGGACCGGGCATCGTCTTTCACTCGGCCAGTGCTGTCGATGAGACCGCTGTGGCCCAGGTACAGACCGTTTTGCGTCGTCGCATCCTGCGCGCCTTCGTGGGCCGCGGTCTTCTGGAGAGTTTCGAGGCCAAAGAAATGCTGGCCTACAAACACAGCGGTTTCTCAGTCGATGCGGGTGTGTGCATCGAAGCGCACGACCGCGCCGCGCTGGAGCGCTTGCTGCGCTACTGCGCCCGCCCACCCTTTGCCATGGATCGTCTTCGCAAAGAGGGCTCTGCCCTGGTCTACCGCTGTGCCAAACAGCACAGCGAGCCTGGCTCTGACAAGCGTGGCGCAAGGGTCGACGAGCTGCACCTTACGCCACTGGAGCTGATAGATCGCATTGCAGCCTTGGTGCTACCACCGCGCACACACCGGCATCGCTACTTTGGTGTGCTGGCTCCGAACTCTCCGCACAGGGCTGCGGTGACGGCGCTGGCTGCACTGGCGCAACCCGCCGCCGGGCAAACCGGCATTGGCAAGGATGTGCCTGGGGTGATACCGCAGGGCAACGTGCTGCCGCTCACGCATGAGCCTGTGCCACCAGCCAAGCGTTCACCGGCGCACTACCTGTGGGCGGTGCTGATCGCCCGTATTTACGAAGTGTTCCCGCTCTTGTGCCCGATGTGCGGTGGGCAGATGCGCCTGATCGCGTTCATTACCGAGGGCACACAGATCAGGAAGATCCTCGATCACATCGGGGTTGACTCAGAACGTCCACACATATCCCCGGCGCGCGGACCACCGTTGTGGGATGACTGTGAGGCGCAGACGGATGAGGGGGCACAAAACGAGCCAGCAGACTGGGATCTGGCGGCGCAACCAGCACCCGACTTTGAGGTCGATCAGCGCATCAACTGGTGACTCAGTGAAGCGGCGATTTGCACAGCTGCGGGGAGCAGCTGCGAGCGCGGTAAAGCCAAATCTATCTTGCACCCCAAGGTCTCGCCAGTGAGCGGCTGTGAGCGCTCAAACGGCCTCGGTCAACCGTGTTTTGAAGCCTCAATCCCGTGCCATACTTGGCCTCATGCGCTTGGATTTCCTATCCGTATCGTCTCGGACGACAACCATCCTTTTGAAGATGCTTATGTGCGGGCGATGTTTGAAGCGCCGATGTTTGTCAACCTGATTCCGGGTGGCCCACCCACCCCAATTGGCGGCAGCGCCAGCGCCAAGAAAGTGGCCCAGGGCGGCAAGCTTGGCGTGGTGCAAGACCCATTCGGCAAACTCGGTGCGCCCAAATACTTGGGGGCCACGCTGCCGCTGGACGGCTACGGCATCATCAACCTGAGCCTGAGTGAAGACGGCAAGGTGCTGATTGGCCAACTCAGCGGTGGCTTCAGCGTGAACTGGGCCGACAGCTTGCAAAAGCCGCACCAGAACCACGTCTGGCGCGTCAAGGAACTGATCGACAAGGCACTCGCCAACGACCAGCCCATGAGCAAACACATCAAGCTGGCCAAAGAAGCCGAGCAGCTCATTCCCATCAACGTGGGCAAGCCTGATTACACGGCGCCTCCAGCCGGAACGGCGTTTGATCCGGATGTGGTGCCTGTGGCCTACAACGGCCGAATGGGCGATGTGATTGAGCTGGACTTGATGGAGTTGTCGATTGATGCCATGGCGCGGCAGGTCAACGGCTTGCCAGACCGGGAGGCTTTGCCAATCAAACAAATGACAGCTGCGCAGTTGGCTGAATACAACGCAGCCCGTGCTGAAATAGAAAAGAGCAATGGTCTGACGGATTTCACACTGGACCCGTTCCAAGCCTTCTTGCTGACGACCAAAGATGCACTCCAGTTCAAGATGGTGAGCAAAACTGGTTCAACCAATGACCGCGAGCCATATTCACGCGACAACCCGATTGGCAACACACCCGCACTGACGCCGGCCAAGTTCACCGACACCGGCAGGTTGTATTTGATCCCGGATATCACCGACAAAGAGGTGAACACCTTGCGCGCGGGTGGTCGACTCGAAGAGAAAGTCATGACCTTGGACTACAAGTTCAAGATGTTTGACGACCACCTCCAAGCCGACCGCTGGCGCGCGGGCCGCATCACCATAAAAGCCAAAGATATTGACCAGGTCAACACCTTCTTTGGAGATCGGCCACTGGACAACCCGGGCTACAGTGAGTTCAGCCTGAAGGGTGCGGTTGGCGTCAATCAGGCCAATGACCGCCTGGATGTGGCTCGCGTGGAGCAACGGTTGAAGTATTTGGGGTTTCCGGCCATGGGTGCAAATGATCCCGTACATGGACAGCCAAGCCAAAGCAATAACGCCATTCAAAACTTTGAAGTCGATGGCAATTGGACGCAACGCGAGGGCCTAGCCGCCTTACTCTTCAAGACGGTGGTCAATTACAACGCTGACATTGCAGGTAGATCACAAATATTTCCTCACGCCACAAGAAATTCATTTAATGCACAAAAATATTATCAAGGAATTGGAAATTCAGCAAATAATCTTACATTTTCACAAGCAACTGCTCCACAAGACTCAGTAATAACCTACCTTAATTCATACAATGCTCCGCATTGGATGAACATTGGTTCAAATATGCAACAGCAGAGTGGAGCAATGCAAACAAATTTCAGACTCGCCAACTGGAATAATCGACAAACTGCCAATACAGGCGGCGCTGTAGAGAAATACGGAACGAGCTGGATGTATGATTTGATGCAGGCCAGCAATCTTGGCCCTGCAGCTCTGAGTTCTGGTCGCATCAAGTGGTTCAATGGTGCCGTCGATGCCAATCATGGTTATACCCCGTATGGACATGGTTCACACGATGTGGGTATGGCACTGGATTTGGGAGTATCGAATTACATTAGCAAAACCCGTCCGGGTGCCACAGCTGACAGTGAAACAGGAAATCAATTCAACAATCAAGAGCCTGTGGGTATTGCACTTCTTCCAAATGCACAGCGTACATGGAGCATTCAGAATGCCATAGCCCAAGCAACCGCCACAGGTTTGCCGGAAAATGCTGCCTACCTGTCTAGCGGAGTAAATTTAGGAAGTAATCTTCAGCAATCAGCACTCAAGGACTTCCTGTCCATGTACACGGTGGTTCGCAACGATGCTGCGCAGGGAGTGGCCGTGGCTGGATCAAGGGGCAGCTTGGCCATCACCAACAGCACCGTGATGCGAAATGGACAAGTAGTTGACGTGAGTGAGAGTATCCGCACCGCTCTATTTGGCGGCGGAACCTCTGCAAATTCTCTAATCAACCGTGTTCTTATTGGTGGTACCGGCACTCAAAATTCGCTTGAAAATATTCGTAATGCTTTGTCTAATTTAGGCATAAATAACGCCGCATCACGCGATCATCAAAACCATTTCCATATCTATTTGCGCCCCCCTTCTGCGCTGGAAATAGAACCCAATGCCACGAACTTAGAGGCCAGCATCACGGCTCCAAATAATTCTATCGGAGAAAAAGAAGCCTCATTAATTTTGGCGAGAACCAATCAACCTGAAAATCTGGAGATCATCATGATGGATGCGTTTATTAATAATGCGTTAACAGATTTTGATAAGCCCGCAATCCATGTAGCAGTGAAAAACACAGCTCAATCTGCCAAAGAGATTACTGATTGTCGCGATATCATGCTGTCCGTTCCGGAGGGGCGAAATAACATTGCTCTTTTTAATCACCCCGCATTTAAATCAATTCCCAAGAGCCAAAAAACTTCAGTTGTTAAGTTAATTCAAGCTCCGAAACTTGGTTCGCTTCACATGAACCCTGATTTTTTAAAACAAGATGGGGCTTTTTATGCAGTGACATCGGAAAGCCGTGAAGTTTTGATTGATCGCTCAAGCTGGTATTACGATGCTTACCCCACCAACCAAGCGGAAGGCAAAGATCGTGCAGTATTCGAAATAGAGGTCGGCGCTCGTAAATATTTACTAACAGTGAACTTTTTTGTGGCCGGCATACCAGAAGAAAGCATTGATGCTCACACAGAATGCAGAAAACTAAAAATGCATTTACCAGACAAAAAATTGTCCGGCACCTTGGAGGATTGGTTTAGTTCAGCAGACCGCTCTGCATACCTGAGCGCAGCCAGCCAGGTCACTTACAGTTTTGCCAACCTCCCCGGCAGCGCCGTTTGCAGCAGCGGAAGAGGGCGGTACCGCCCCCGCACCGCAGGTGTACGACCTAGTGTTGCAAGCCGTGGGCCGCACGCCCAACGGCAAGAAAATCAGCGCTGACAAAGCCGGTGTGGCCGTTACCGACCGTGGCTTCATCAACGTCGACATCCAGATGCGCACCAACGTGCCCCACATCTTCGCCATCGGCGACATCGTGGGCCAGCCCATGCTGGCGCACAAGGCGGTGCATGAAGCGCACGTGGCGGCCGAAGTGATTGCCGGTGAACTGCAAGGCAACAAAGAACTGGCAGCCGCTGCCTTCAACGCAAGGGTGATTCCCAGCGTGGCCTACACCGACCCGGAAGTGGCATGGGTGGGCCTCACCGAAGACCAAGCCAAGGCCCAAGGCATCAAGGTCAAAAAAGGCCTGTTCCCTTGGACCGCCTCAGGCCGCGCCATTGCCAATGGCAGGGATGAGGGCGTAACCAAGCTGCTGTTTGACGACAGCCCCGAAGCGCATGGCCACGGCAAGATTTTGGGCGGCGGCATGGTTGGCACCCATGCGGGTGACATGATCGGCGAGATTGCCCTGGCGATAGAGATGGGCGCTGACGCCGTGGACATTGGCAAGACCATCCACCCGCACCCCACGCTGGGCGAAAGCATCGGCATGGCGGCGGA
>JBKCTS010000549.1:0-9019 GCA_046318695.1 Acidovorax sp. | reverse complement strand
CAAGTGCACCGCAGCTACGCCGTGAACCTGGACGCAATCGCGGTGATCGAGCCGACCGACAGCGGCGACGCCCTTCTGGTGATGAAGGACGGCAGCACCGTGCCCTGCAGCCGGCGCTACCGGGTCAACCTGGCACCACGGGGCGGCTGGTGATCGCGCACTTGCGGCCCATCGCACGGGCTCGTGACGCCAGCTCGGTTGGCAAAGGCCGCACACAACCGCGCAGCAAGAGTCAAGCCACCAATTTGGGAAGAACCAAGAGGGTGCCCAAACCCGCCTCAAGCGCAAAGCCACCGACATTTTTGATGTCGGCATTCCGGTCACGAAACGCAGAGTAAACACGCCCCAGGCACGCGCCGAGCCAGGCAACGCCGGCGCCCATAATGACCGCCGGTGCCTGCTCAGCCATGCACCAGACACCCAGCGCCAAAAACAGGCCTCCGTAGGTTGCGCGTATCTCCGATCGCCCGTTCAGTCCGACAGGAGAAATGCTCACGAAAGCTGCGGCCTTGTCGGGAAAAAAGAGGCCGAACAAGCCGAGCAGCGTCGTGGCGGCCGCGCCGACGTTGGCCAGGATGAGGCTGGGCTCCATGGCTTTGTTATACCGAAGCGTTTAAGTCAGACCGATTGCGCTGCCAGGGGCGTCTGGCCGGGCGCGGCCGCCAGCAGGCGGCGGGCGCGCTCGAGCTGCTGGCCTACGGTGCGGGGCACCATGCCGTACATGTCGGCAAAGGCCTCCAGGCTCTGGCCGCTGGCTTCAAAGGCGCGCAGCAGGGCTTCGTCCCGGGCGTTGCGGGCTGCCCATTCGGCAAAGGCATCCTGCAAGATGGCATTGGCCGCCTCGTCCCGGCCTTGAACCAGTTGGGTGTAGGCATCGCGCGTGAGGCCCGATGCCTCGAAGGCGGCGATCATGCGGCTGCGCAGCTTGGGCAGCAGGTCTTCGGTGGCCCGGGCCTTCTTGCGGCGGTACACCTCCAGCAGTGCGTGGTGCACATGCTCGGGCGCCATGTCTTCCACGGGCTGGCCTGACAGGTCATAGCGGCGCTCTCCAGCGGCCACGCTTTGCAGGTAGCGCGTGGAGCGCGTGTGGATGCCCAACGCGGCCTTGAGCGCCTCGCGCTCAAACGCTTCGGGGTGGGCGGCCAGCAGGTCCTGGAAGATGCCGCGCTTGAGGGGGCGGAACACCGCGCCGAACAGGTGCGGATACCAACCGGCCAACTGCTCGAGCACCGGATGCGGCACCTTGGCCGCAGCAGGGGCAACGCCCGCTGCCGGTGCGCGGCCGGCCGGGCCAGAGGCACCGCGGGGCGCCTGGCGCCGGCTGCCCCGGTGCGGCGAACGGCCAGTGCGGGCAACGGATGCATCCGACGATGCGGGCGCGGCGACGGGGTCGGAAATCAAGGATTCGGCGGACATGATCGTGGCAATGGGGTGGCAGGCGCGCTGCCGCGCAGGGCAAAGGAAACGCGACCCCGGATCATCCCAGATTTCCCGGTGGGGGCCGGGCAGCGACCGCCCGTGGCCTCAGCGCAGCGCCTCGTCCAGCACCTCGACCCAGTGGCGCACGGGCGTGCCGGTGCCGCTTTGCAGGTGCGTGATGCACCCGATGTTGGCCGACAGGATCATGTCGGGCGGCTGCGCCCCGAACGCCTCGGCCAGCACGCCGAGCTTGCGGTCGCGCAACTGGTAGGACAGTTCGGGGTTGAGCACCGAATACGTGCCCGCCGAGCCGCAGCACAGGTGGGCCTCGTTGCTGGCAGCGCGCAGCTTGAAGCCCAACTGGTTCAGGTGCGCCTCGACCCCGCCGCGCAGCTTTTGCCCGTGCTGCAGGGTGCAGGGCGGGTGGTAGGCGTACAGGGTGTCGGGCTGCCTCACCCGGCCCCGCAGCTTGGCGGCCAGCTCGGGCAGCATGGCGGGCAGCAGTTCGGACAGGTCGCGCGTGAGGGCGCTGATGCGCTCGGCCCGGGCAGCGTACTGCGCGTCGTCCCGAAGGATATGGCCGTATTCCTTGACCGTGACGCCGCAGCCAGACGCGTTCATGACAATCGCCTCGACGCCGCCCTGCTCCACCAGAGGCCACCACGCGTCGATGTTGGCGCGCATCTCGGCCTTGCCGCCATCCTGGTCGTTCAGGTGGAACTTGACCGCGCCGCAGCAGCCCGCCTTGGGCACGATGACGCTTTGCACACCAACGGCGTCGAGCACGCGCGCGGTGGCGGTGTTGATGTTGGGCATCATCGCGGGCTGCACGCAACCGGCCAGCATGATCACCTTGCGCGCATGCTGGCGGGTGGGCCAGGCCCCGGCATCCTGGGGCGCGGGCACCTTGGCTTTGAGCGCTGCGGGCAGCAGGCCGCGCACCATCTGCCCGGCCTTCATGGCGGGGGCAAACAAGGGCGAGGGCAAGCCCTCCTTGAGCGCCCAGCGCAGCGCTTTGTCGCCCATCGGGCGCGGCACTTTTTCATCCACGATCTTGCGGCCGATGTCCACCAGATGGCCGTACTGCACGCCGCTGGGGCAGGTGCTTTCGCAGTTGCGGCAGGTCAGGCAGCGGTCCAGGTGCATCTGCGTGGCGCGCGTGGGCTCGGCGCCTTCGAGCACCTGCTTGATGAGGTAAATGCGGCCACGCGGGCCGTCCAGTTCGTCGCCCAGCAACTGGTACGTGGGACAGGTGGCGGTGCAAAAACCGCAGTGCACGCACTTGCGCAAAATCGCTTCAGCCTCGCGGCCATCGGCGCGGTCTGCGTATTCAGGAGAGAGTTGGGTTTGCATCGTGCATGCCTGGAAGACGAAGGGATGGAGGGAAGTCGGTGGCTTTCGGGTGCGTGCGCCGCAGTCAGCGGCTGGTAGCGGCATCGGGCGCTGCCCCGCTTGGCGGCGGGCGGCGCAGCGGATGGCGCAACCGCGCGCGGTCGGCCCACAGCGGCGGCAACGACAGCACCAGCAGCACCACGGCCAGCGGCACCACAAAAACGAAACCCACATGCTTGAACCCGGCAGCTCCGGCAACACCGCCCAGGAAGAACATCCCAAGCAGGCTGGCAAAAAGCCGCAGGCGCTCCTGGCTGGCATTCCACTGCGCTTTCGGGGCCGTGCCGGTGCGACTCCAGTAGAGCTTGTTGCCCAGTTCCAGCCCCAAGTCCGTCACCACGCCGGTCATGTGGGTGGTGCGGATCTGCGCGCCCGACATGGTGGTTACGGTGGCGTTTTGCACGCCCATCATGAAAGACAGCAGCAGTACCGTGGCGGGCACCGCAAACAGCGTGCTCCAGTCGAGCGTGACGGCGCCCACCAGGCCAAACGCCAGCATGAGCAGCGCCACCAGCAACAGCGGCAGCGCATAGCTGCTGTGCAGGCGGCGCTGGCGCGCCCAGTTGACCATGATGGCCGTGGTGGCTGCGCCGCTGGTGAAGGCCAGCAAAGCGCCCACCGCGCCGAGCACCAGGGCCATGTTGCCCAGCACCAGACTGTCGGCCAGCATCGACATAAATCCGGTCATGTGGGATGTGTACAGCTGCAGCACCAGAAAGCCGCCCGCATTGACCGCCCCGGCGTTGAAGGCCAGCAACTGGCCGAGCACGCGGTTGGTGGCCACGGTGCGGTGGTGCCCGGTAAGGTGACGCAGGCGGCGCATGGGCAATGCCTACCAGTGCGGCGAGAGCCGCCCGGGGTTGAAGATGCCCGCTGGATCGAAGCTGTGCTTGATGCGGGTATGGATCTGCTCGAGCGCCTTCGATTCAAGGTCCAGTTGCCCTCGGGCACCATATTCAAGGTCTTGCGGAGCCACAAACAACAGCGCACTGCCGCCTACGGCACGGGCCGCTTCGCGCAAGGCGTCGCCCGCCGACAGGGGCGCCTGCACCCAGCGCAGCGCACCGTGCCACTCCACCAGGGGCTGCGCGGCGCCGGGCAGCGCCAGCACGGGGGCGGTGGCGGGCACCGACAGGCGCCACAGGCCGTGGTCGGCCGGGCGGGCGGCAAACCAGGGCAGGGTCTGCTCGCGGCAGGCGGTCCAGTCTGCGGCCACCGCGGCGTTGTCCATGCGCTCGCCGCCCATCGTGCTGCAAGCGGCTTGCACCGCCGCCATGGCGCCACGCAGGCGAACGTAGAGCGTGCCCACACCGGCGTCTGGCACCCAGCAACTGGCATTGAGCGGCAGCGGCTGGCCACCCCAGGCGTGCAGCTTGCGCAGCGCATCGGCCTGGTTGCATTCAAAGCGCAGCGTGGCCTCGCCCGGGGCCTTGGGCAGCACCTTCAAGCTGACTTCGGTGAGCAGGCCCAGGGTGCCCCAGGCACCGGCCATGAGGCGCGACACGTCATAGCCCGCCACGTTCTTCATGACCTGGCCGCCAAACACCAGCAACTCGGCCCTGCCGTTGAGGACCTGGGTGCCGAGGATGAAGTCGCGCACGGCACCCACGCTGGCGCGGGCCGGGCCCGACAGCCCTGCAGCCACCATGCCGCCCACGGTGGCACCGTCAGCCCCAGCCCGCTGGAAATGCGGGGGCTCAAACGGCAGGCACTGGCCGTGCGCGGCCAGCGTGGCCTCCAGTTCAGCCAGGGGGGTACCGGCACGCGCCGTGACCACCAGCTCGCTGGGCTCGTAGCTGACGATGCCCTTGAGCGAGCGGGTGTCTAGCACTTCGCCGTGCAGCGAGCGGCCATGAAAATCTTTCGTGCCCCCGCCTCGGATCCGCAATGGGGTGCGGTCGGCGGTGGCGGCGCGAATGCGTTCGACGATCTGGGCAAGTGCGAGGTCCATGCGCCCAATCGTAGCGGCAGGCGCTGCCTGGCGGGGCCCGGCGCACCGTGAATTTTTTAAACCAAAGTTTTGCAAATCACCCCGGCAAGGCGCCAGGAGCGGTGGACGCCGCACGCAAAGCCCCTGGCGGCGGGCTCCACACCAAAAAAAGAACCCGCCGGTTGGGCGGGCCTATCACCTGAGACTCACTCGCAATCTTCATTGTTGTTGCCACGCTGCGGTGCCACCAGACACCGCAGCGCGTCGGGGCACGCGATCAGCGGCTGTAGGCCGTCTCGCCGTGCGATGAGATGTCCAGACCTTCGCGCTCGTCCTCTTCGGTCACGCGCAGGCCGACGGTGAGGTCCACGACTTTGTAGGCCACGAAGGACACCACGCCAGACCACACGATGGTGAGCAGCACGGCCTTGAGCTGTGTCCACACCTGTGCGGCGATGGAGTAGTCAGCCGCAGTGACCATGGATGCCGTGACCCAGTCAGCCACGTAGCCGGGGCCGCCCAGGGAAGGGGCGTTGAACACGCCGGTCAGCAGGGCACCCACGATACCGCCGATGCCATGCACGCCGAACACGTCGAGCGAGTCGTCCGCGCCCAGCATCTTCTTGAGGCCGTTGACACCCCACAGGCAGGCGAAGCCAGCCACCAGACCGATGACGAGCGCACCACCGATGCCGACATTGCCCGCAGCCGGAGTAACCGCCACCAGACCCGCCACGGCGCCAGACGCTGCACCCAGCATCGAGGCCTTGCCGCGCATCAGGGCTTCACCCATGCACCATGCCAGCACCGCAGCGGCCGTGGCCACCAGGGTGTTGATGAAGGCCAGGGCGGCAAAACCGTTGGCTTCCAGGGCAGAGCCGGCGTTGAAGCCGAACCAGCCCACCCACAGCAGCGAGGCACCCACCATCGTCAGTGTCAGGCTGTGCGGGGCCATGGCTTCGCGGCCATAACCAATGCGCTTGCCCACCATGAAGGCACCGACCAGACCGGCCACAGCGGCGTTGATGTGCACCACGGTACCGCCAGCGAAGTCCAGCGCGCCCCACTGCCAGATCTGGCCTGCCTTGCTGGTCATGGCGTCGACCACTTCCTTGGAGGTGTAGGCGTCAGGACCCATCCAGAACCACACCATGTGGGCGATCGGCAGGTAGCTGAACGTGAACCACAGCACCATGAACAGCATGACGGCGCTGAACTTGATGCGCTCTGCGAACGCACCGACGATCAGGGCGCAGGTGATGCCGGCAAAGGTCGCCTGGAAGGCGGCAAACACCACCTCAGGGATCACGACACCCTTGCTGAACGTGGCCGCATTGGCAAACGTGCCCGCAGCGTTGTCCCAGATGCCCTTCATGAACAGGCGATCGAAGCCGCCGATGAAGGCACTGCCCTCCGTGAACGCGAGGCTGTAGCCGTAGATGAACCACAGCACCACGATCAGCGAGAAGGTGACCATCACCTGCATCAGCACGGACAGCATGTTCTTGCTGCGCACCAGGCCACCGTAGAACAGTGCCAGGCCGGGCAGAACCATCAGGATCACCAAAATGGTGGAGGTCAGCATCCAGGCGGTGTCGCCCTTGTTGGGCACCGGCGCGGCAGCGGGGGCCTCTGCGGCGGCAGGAGCGGCGGGCGCGGCTGCCACAGGGGCGGCGGCTGCGGGTGCGGCCGGTGCGGCCACTGCGGGGGCGGCGGCCGACGCTTCGGCCGGGGCGGGGGCCTGGGCCAGCGCGAGGTTGCCCATGGTCAGCAGACCCAGCCCCAGGATGAGGGAAGCAAACAGTTTTTTCATGGCGTTTCTCTTGTGTCTGATGCGGCCGACCCTTACAGGGCTTCCTGGCCGGTTTCGCCGGTACGGATGCGCACCACCTGCTCCAGGTGGGTCACGAAAATTTTGCCGTCGCCGATCTTGCCGGTACGGGCCGCGCTTTCGATGGCTTCGATCACGCGGTCCACCAGATCGTCGGCCACGGCCGCTTCAATCTTGACCTTGGGAAGAAAGTCGACCACGTACTCTGCACCGCGATACAGCTCGGTGTGGCCCTTTTGACGCCCGAAGCCCTTGACCTCGGTCACTGTGATGCCCTGCACGCCGATGTCGGAGAGCGCTGCGCGCACTTCGTCGAGCTTGAAGGGCTTGATGATGGCTGTCACCATTTTCATTTTTGGATCCTCCGGTAAAGGGCGCCAGGGCGCCCGCTGCGTTTGCTTACAGGGTTTTGGTGAGCGAGACGATCACGCGCGACTTGTTGACGGAGCCGAAGAACGCCTTTTTGTTGGCACCGACCACGGCCGCGCCGAGCGCCAGACCACTGCCGAAGTCGTACGCACCGCCCACGCTGTAGTCCATGAAGTTCGGGGCGGCGATGTCGCTGGCAAAGCGTGTGAACCCGACCGAGGCCTTCAGCGTGAGGCTGGGTGCCACTTCCTGCGCGAAGGCCAGGTTCAGGTAGCCGGTGTTGCGACCGCTCTTGCCAGGGCCTGCGAAGGCGAAGTAGTCCTTGGACAGGGTGTGCGAATACTTGGCCGTCACCGGGCCGAAGGTGGCGGCACCGTAGAGTTCGGTGGTGTTGCCACTGCTGTTGCCGGGGTAGATGTACGTGAGCGCGCCCACATCCAGATCCAGGCCGCCCGCCTTGAACTTGTAGCCGCCGTAGAGGTCAGCCTCGATCGAGTTGCCCGACAGCCAGTCCACGCTGGAGTTCCAGTTACCGACATACCAACCGCTATCGCCGAAGGCATAGTCAAAACCGCCCTGCAGCGCGGGCTTGACGGCCTTGCTCTTGCTGATGTCCTGGTCTTGGCCACGGAACTTGTAGTTGGTGGTCAGGCTGACATTGGCGGTGAGCTGTGCGCTGGCCAGCATGGGCAGTGTTGCGATCAGGGCAACGCCCAGGGTCTTGATGATGGCGTGGGTCATGGTTTCTCCGGTGGGATAGTAGGGACAAACCCTAGCTAGCACGGAACGTGCCACGCTGATGGGTCTGCTCTGCGCCCGGAGCCTGTCGGACCCTGAGCGTCGAAAGCGAAAAACCGCGGGTTTCAGCAGGATCAGCCCCAGCGAGGTCCGTTTTTTCCGAATTTGCAGCCCCATGGCCGCGCTGTTGGGCAAAAAGGCGGTTAAAAACGGATCGCTGCGATCGATGGGCGCAGACGACTTCCAAATCCGACAGGTTGCTGAATTTGGCTTGCATGGCTGGCAGGGCATCGGCACCGCTGAGTGCTGCCGCGGCCCGACGCACAGTATTGGTGCAACTCAGCCGGGCAGCCGAGAGTCCAGAGACCACACGCACCCAACTGGGGAGAAACCGTTTCATGAGTCTTGCATTGGTGCAAAGCCGCGCCCTTTTGGGGCTGCAGGCGCCTGCCGTCACCGTCGAGGTGCATCTGGCCAATGGTCTGCCCAGCTTCACGCTGGTGGGCCTGGCCGAGGTGGAGGTCAAGGAAGCGCGCGAGCGGGTGCGGTCGGCGCTACAGAACGCGGGGCTGGAGTTCCCGCACAACAAGCGGATCACCGTGAACCTGGCCCCGGCCGATCTGCCCAAGGATTCGGGCCGGTTTGACCTGCCGATTGCCCTGGGCATCCTGGCCGCCAGCGGGCAGGTGGACGCGGCGCGCCTGGGCGGCTTCGAATTTGCGGGCGAGCTGTCGCTGTCCGGGGAGCTTCGGCCCGTGCGCGGCGCGCTGGCGACCAGCCTGGCGCTGCAGACGCAGCAGGTCACGTCCTGCCTGGTGCTGCCCCCGGGCAGCGCGGAAGAAGCGGCGCTGGTGCCCGACGCCCGCGTGGTGCGCGCCACGCACCTGCTGGACGTGGTGCGTGCCTTTGTGCCACCGGGCAGCGCGCAGGCGGGCGATGGTGAGGCGCCCAACGACGGCTGGGCCCCGCTGCGCCCGATGCCGATGGCGGCACAAAGCGGCGGCCCCGACATGGCCGATGTGAAGGGGCAGGCGTTGGCCAAGCGGGCTTTGGAGATTGCCGCTGCGGGCGGCCACAGCGTTTTGATGGCGGGCCCGCCGGGGTCGGGCAAGTCGATGCTGGCCCACCGGTTTGCCGGGCTGCTGCCCGCAATGACGGTACAAGAGGCGCTGCAGAGCGCGGCCATCGCCAGCCTGGCGGGCCGCTTTGATCCGGGGGCCTGGGGCGTGCGGCCCACCGGGTCGCCCCACCACACGGCCAGTGCTGTGGACCTGGTGGGCGGTGGCTCGCCGGCACGGCCGGTCTAGATCTCGCTGGCGCACCACGGCGTGCTGTTTCTG
>JBKCTS010000548.1:0-3171 GCA_046318695.1 Acidovorax sp. | reverse complement strand
CGCCATGACCGCCGTGGGCGACCCGAGGGCCGCGTGGTGGAGATCATTGAACGCCCGCCGCAGCCCATCATCGGGCGTTTGCTGCAGGAAAGCGGAGTGTGGCTGGTAGCGCCAGAAGACAAGCGCTACGGGCAGGACGTGCTGATCCCCAGAGGGGCCACGGGAGCCGCCAAACCCGGACAGGTGGTGGTGGTGGAACTGACCGAGCCGCCCGCGTTGTTCGGCCAGCCGGTGGGCCGCATCACTGAAGTGCTGGGCGAGGTGGACGACCCTGGCATGGAGATCGAGATCGCTGTGCGCAAGTACGGCGTGCCACACGAGTTCTCTGCCGAATGCCTGGCGCAGGCCAAGGAGCTGCCTGACAAAGTGCGCGCGCAGGACAAGACGCGCCGCGTGGACCTCACCGACGTGCCCCTGGTCACCATCGACGGCGAGGATGCTCGCGACTTCGACGATGCGGTGTACTGCGAGCCCGCCAAGGTAGGCCGTGGCAAGGGTTGGCGCCTGTTGGTGGCGATTGCCGATGTGAGCCACTATGTGGAGACGGGCAGTGCCATCGACGTCGATGCCTACGACCGGGCCACCAGCGTGTACTTTCCGCGCCGCGTGATCCCGATGCTGCCGGAAAAACTCAGCAACGGCCTGTGCTCGCTCAACCCCGAGGTGGAACGCCTGTGCATGGTCTGCGACATGCTGGTCACGGCCAAGGGCGAGGTGCATGCCTACCAGTTTTATCCGGCGGTCATGTTCAGCCATGCGCGCTTTACCTACACCGAGGTGGCGGCCATCCTGGCCAACACGCGGGGCCCTGAAGCCAGCAAGCGCAAGGCGCGGGTGAAAGACCTTTTGCACCTGCACGATGTGTACCGGGCGCTGCTGCTTGCGCGCCAGTCGCGTGGCGCGGTGGATTTTGAAACCACCGAGACGCAGATCGTCTGCGACGAAAACGGACGCATCGAAAAAATCGTGCCGCGCACGCGCAACGATGCCCACAAGCTCATCGAGGAGGCCATGCTGGCCGCCAATGTGTGCAGTGCCGACTTCATTGCGCAGGGCGGTCAGCCCGGGCTGTTTCGTGTGCATGAGGGCCCCACGCCCGAGAAGCAGGAAATCCTGCGCAATTACCTCAAGGCCATGGCCGTGGGCATGACGATTGGCGATGATCCCAAGCCCGCCGAGTTCCAGGCCATTGCAGAGGCCACCAAGGAGCGGCCCGACGCGCAGCAGATCCACACCATGCTGCTGCGCTCCATGCAGCAGGCCATCTACACGCCGGTCAACAGCGGCCACTTTGGCCTGGCGTTTGAGGCCTACACGCATTTCACCAGCCCGATTCGGCGCTACCCCGATCTGCTGGTGCACCGGGTGATCAAGGCCATTCTCAACAAGACGCAGTACAAGCTGCCGTCCTTGCCCACGCCTGGCGAGGCGCATGCCAAGCTGGCCAAACGCCTGGCTGCCCGCGCAGCAACCCCTGGTGCCAAGCCGCGCAAGGACGTGAAGGCACCGAGCCGCGACACGCTGGCCTGGGAGGCCGCGGGGCTGCATTGCAGCGCCAACGAGCGCCGCGCCGACGAGGCCAGCCGCGACGTGGAAGCCTGGCTCAAGTGCAAGTACATGCGCGAGCATCTGGGCGAGGAATTCAGCGGCGTAGTCAGCGCGGCCACCAGCTTCGGCATCTTCGTCACGCTTGACGCCATGTATGTTGAGGGCCTGGTGCATATCACCGAACTGGGCGGCGAGTACTTCAAGTTCGACGAGGCCCGCCAGGAGTTGCGCGGCGAGCGCACGGGCATCCGTTACGCCATTGGCGCGCGGGTGCGCGTGCAGGTCAGCCGGGTGGATCTGGATGGCCGCAAGATCGACTTCCGCCTGGTGCGCGAGGGCGAAGAGTTGCTGGGCCGCGCGCTCAAGGACAAAGGGGTGGCTGCCGACGGTGCTGGTGGTGGTGCCCGCAAGTCGAGCGGCCGGTCTGCCGCACGCAAATCCGGCAAGGGTGCGGTGCCATCGGCCACCGAACAGGCGGGGCTTTCGCGCGCACGCGCTGCGCGCTCGCCCATCCAGTCGCTCAAGGCCTCGGTCAAGAAGGCGGCCGCGGGCAAGTCCAGCAAAGGCAAGGGCCGCAAGCCCCGCAGGGGCTGACCTCCAGCAGCGCAGGCGCTGCCTGCCCCCCCCCGTGCCAAATGCTATCAAAAAAGTAGCATCCAATGCCGGACAGGCGTGCGGCGGAGGCTATTTTTGATGATCTTTCTTGGGTCGGCGGCGGTGGTGTGGCCGCCGCTCGCCTGCGACGCCGATGGCTTGGGCTGGCTTGCGTGGCACGTTGTGCCAGATGTCCGGCGCAACGCGGTCTGGACTGCATCGGCCCCCATCCAGCGTGACGCCGGGACTGCCGCCTTCAGGCGCAGGCCATGGCGCGTTGTCAGTTCATGGCGTCACACGCCGCGCCAGCGCGCTGGCTGTGAGCGCCGTGCCTGCTGGCCAGGTGTCTGCGGCTTGGCCGTGCAGGTAGGCGGCATGACGGGCGGCGTGCGTGGCGCTCTCACCCGTTGCCAGGCGGGCTCCAACCATGCCTGCCAGCACATCCCCCGTGCCTGCGGTCGCCAGCTTGGGATTGCCGGTGGGGTTGATGGCGGGCACCGCGTCTGGCGACGCGATGACCGTGCCCGATCCTTTGAGCACGACCACGCAGCGGAACTGCTGCGCCAGCCGCCGCGCGGCGCCCAGCCGGTCGGCCTGGATGTCCGCGCTGGTGAGCCCCAGCAGGCGCGCTGCCTCCAGCGGATGCGGCGTCAGCACCGTGGGCTGCCCCCGCTGGCTGCGTGCCACGACCAGCGCGCCCAGTTCGGCCCGCGCGGCGATGGTGTTGAGCGCATCGGCATCAAGCACCAGGCGTGCAGCCTGGGCAAGGACGGCTGGCAGCACCAGCTCCACGGCCTGGCCGCCGCCGCATCCGCACACCACCGTCAGTTCCTCTAGCGCCAGGGCGTCGAAGCGGCGCAGCATCAGCTCGGGCTGCTGCGGGTCGCACTGCAGGTGGCCGTCGTCCAGCAGCGCCACCAGCACTCGTCCCGCGCCGCTGTGCAGGGCGGCTGATGCAGCCAGCTACGCAGCGCCCGTCATGCCCATGCCGCGCGCGGTCAGGCCTTCGCCACCCACCACCGCCACATC
>JBKCTS010000547.1:0-2336 GCA_046318695.1 Acidovorax sp. | reverse complement strand
GGCGTGCAGTGGTGGCTGCAGCCGGGCGGGCCCGACACCGTGCACCTGCTCGATGAAGGCGGGGAGCCCCTCGCGTACGCCTTGCCTGAGTTCGGCATCACCATGCCCTGTCAGCCCACCGACTTCACCCAGGTCAACCCGCACATCAACCGGGTGCTGGTCTCGCGCGCGCTGCGCTTGCTGGATGTGAAGCCTCACGAGCGCGTGATCGACTGGTTCTGCGGCCTGGGCAACTTCACCCTTCCCCTGGCCACGCAGGCGCGCGAGGTGCTGGGCATTGAAGGCAGCGAAGCCCTGGTTGTCCGCTCGCGTGAAAATTATGAGCTAAACAAGCCTGCTACGCGCGACCGTCAAGCCCTTTGTGCTACAACATTCGTAGCGCGTAACCTTTTTGAGATGACGCCAGCAATGCTGGTGGCCGATGGGGCGGCCGACAAGTGGCTGGTGGACCCACCCCGCGAAGGTGCGTTTGCCTTGGCAAAGGCCCTGGCCGATCTGGAGCAGGCGCGCATCGGCGCGGAAGGGGCCGCGCCGCTGCCCGCTGGCACCGAAGGCTGGACGCCGCCACAGCGCATCGTCTATGTCAGCTGCAACCCCGCCACACTGGCGCGGGACGCGGGTCTGCTGGTGCATCTGGCGGGCTACCGCTGCACGGCGGCAGGCATGGTCAACATGTTTCCGCACACGGCGCATGTGGAGAGCATCGCGGTGTTTGACCGGGTCTGAGCACAGCGCCGTGCGTCTGGGGGGCACTGCGCGCAGGGGCAGGGCCGGGGTCCTCAGCTGCCTTTGCGGCCAGCACCGGAGGATCGGGACTCGTTTTCGTTAGCTTCCGGACGGGGCGACTTCTCGCGAGCGGATTTGTCGGCCTGCCCCAGCACGGCGGGCGTGCCGTCGAGCTTGTTCTCGCGCATGTAGGCGTCCATCTCCTTCCAGCCCGCAAAGATGGCCGCCTTGCTGGCCTTGGGGTTCAGCGTGTAGCAGTCTTCCAGGCCGCGCAATGCGTGGCGGCAGGCCCCGCCGATGGCCTTGGATTCCTCTTCCCGCTGGGCCACCCGCGGGTCGGGGCCCAGGCCTGGAATCTTGTCGCAGCCAGACAGCAGCAGCACTGCCGCTGCGGCCAGCAGGCGGACCACGGGGAGAGCAGATGTGCGATGCATGATGTAAGTTCGTTATCGGCAGCTCAGCCGTCATATTGAGCGTTGAGCCCCCGTCCGGCAACAAAAAAGGCCCCCGAAGGAGCCTTTTTGTGTGTCGGGCCAGAGACGGCCAGCAGCGCCAGCTTATTCGCGCTCGCCACCCATGATGCCCAGGAGGGCCAGCAGACTCTGGAACACGTTGAAGATGTCCAGGTACAGGGCCAGCGTGGCGCTGATGTAGTTGGTCTCGCCGCCGTCCAGGATTTGCTTGAGGTCGTACAGCATGTAGGCGCTGAAAATGCCGATAGCGGCCACCGAAATCGCCATCATGCCAGCGCTGGAACCCACAAACACGTTGATCACCGCGCCCACCATCAGCACCAGGGCGCCGACCATCAGCCACTTGCCCATGCCCGAGAGGTCACGCTTGATCACGCTGGCCAGGCTGGCCATCACAAAGAACACGCCTGCCGTGCCAGCAAACGCGGTCATGATGAGCTCGGAACCGTTTTTGAAGCCCAGCACCATCGCAATCATGCGCGAGAGCATCAGACCCATGAAGAACGTGAAAGCCAGCAGCACCGGCACACCCGCTGCCGACCGCTTGGTCTTCTCGATGGCAAACATGAAGGCGAAGGCGCCGCCCAGGAACACGATCAGACCCAAGCCGCCGCTCAGGGAGCGCGTGATGCCGGTGGCCACGCCAATCCAGGCGCCCAGCACGGTTGGCAGCATGCTCAGGGCGAGCAGCCAGTACGTATTGCGAAGCACCTTGTGGCGCTCGTCCTGCGAGATCCCATAACCCGCAGAGTGGCCCAGGGTGGTGACTTGGTCGTTCATCATCTTGCGTCTCTCCTAGTTGGCCTGCAAGGCGCAGACACCCGTCATTTTAAGGCGCGCGCGGGTTTCAACCCCCCAAATCCCTGCCCAGTTACCTACTTTTGGTAAGGGTTCTTTCACCCTGCGTGGGGGTGAGCAGGCGCGAACTTGCCGATATGCTTGGGGTTCCTTGCTGCCACGGACCCGTACCCGGCGGCGCGCTCCTCATCCCGCACTTTTTGCACCATGAAAACCAAACCCGAACTCGAACTTGCCGACGTCAAGACCATTGCTGCTGCTGCCGAGGCAGAAGCCCTGAAGAACCAGTGGCCGGTGACCATTGCCATCGTGGACGACGGCGGTCACCTGCTGTGGTTG
>JBKCTS010000546.1:0-2776 GCA_046318695.1 Acidovorax sp. | reverse complement strand
CAAGGGCACGGCCTACTACAACCCGGTGCTCAACCCCGACCGGGCGCAAGCGCGGCGCAACACGGTGCTGGGGCAGATGCTCAAGCATGGCAAGCTGAACCAGCAGCAGTTCGATGCCCTGCGCAAGCGTCCGATGCGGGTGAATTTCGAACGCCAGACCGAGGTGATGGGCCCGGCCCCCCACTTTGCGATGCAGCTTCGCAAGCAGCTCATCGCCTGGGCCGACAGCAGCGGCTACAGCCTCTATGCCGACGGGCTGGTGATCCGCACCACCATCGACTCGCGCCTGCAGGCGTTTGCCAACCAGGCCGTGGCGCGGCAGGGGCGGCAGCTGCAGTCGGTGGCCGATGCGGCGTGGTCGCAAAAAAACGGCTGGGTTCCCGGCAACGAACTGATCCAGACGCTGGTGCGTGAGTCATCGACCTACCGCGAGGCGGTTGAAAAAGGCCAACCGGCGGACGAAACGCTCAACACCCTGCTGGCTGACGCAGCCTTCATGCAAAAACTGCGCGCCGAAAAGACACGCGTGCAGGCAGGCTTCATGGCGCAGGACCCCGTCACAGGCCACGTGCTGGCCTGGGTGGGCAGCCGCGACTTTGGTGTGGACCCGTTCGACCATGTGCAGGCGGCACGCCGCCAGCCAGGCTCCACCTTCAAGCCGTTCGTCTATGGCGCAGCCTTTGACCGGGGCGCCTCGCCCGACGATGAGCTGATGGACACCGCCGTCGAGATCCCGCTGGGGGGCGGCCGCGTGTGGCGGCCCACCGATGGCGGTGCGCCCAGCGATGCGCCCATCTCGCGGGCCGACGGGCTGGCGCTGTCCAAAAACACCATCACCGCGCAGGTCATGCAGCAGGTGGGCCCGGCGCGGGTGGCGCAGGTGGCCCGTGCCCTGGGCGTGCGGCAGTCGCCGCTGGAAGAAGTGCCGTCGCTCGCGCTGGGCACCAGCCCCGTCACGCTCAAGGAAATGGTGTCGGCCTACAGCACCATCGTCAACCTGGGCCGCTACATCGAGCCGGTGCTCATCACCCAGATCGAGGACCGGCATGGCAAGGTCCTGGAGACGTTTGCCAAACCCGTGGCCGAAGAGGTTTTTTCGCCCCGCGCCGCGCAGACTCTGCGCAACACCATGCGCGGCGCGGTGGACCGCGGCACGGCGGCGGCCATCCGCTCGCGGTACGGCATCCAGGCCGACGTGGCGGGCAAAACCGGCACCACGCAGGACAACACCGACGGCTGGTTCATCCTCATGCACGCCCGCGTGGTGGCCGGTGCCTGGGCTGGGTTCAATGACGGCCGCATCACGCTGCGCAGCGACGCCTGGGGGCAGGGCGCCCGCAGTGCGTTACCCATGGTGGGCGACTTCATGCAGCAAGCGCTGCGCACCAAGGTGATCAGCAGCAGCGATCGCTTTGTGGACGAGTTCGGGCCGCCCGCTGACGCGCCGGCCGCCGACGCGCCGCTCCATGTCATGCGGGAATGGTTGCGCGGTCTGTTTGGTGGCGGCGAGGCGGCACCGCCCGTGCCGCCGCCAGTGCCTGGATGGCCCGCAGGGCCCGCACCGCAGCCACCGGCCGACAGCCGCCCGCCGCCGGACCCGGCTTACCCCTCGGGGCGACCGGTACCGGCTGAGGAGCGCGTGGGCGGGTGATCTCCACCGGCCGTGTGGGTTGCAAAACCGTCCGGCGGTTCAGCCCACCGGCGCGGGCGCCGCAGCAGGTGGCGCTGCCTCAGTCGATATCGATGCAGTGCATCCCGATGGAGCCTGCCTTGCGGTCGGCAAAAAACGCCTCCAGCGTTTCCTTGACCGTGCGAAAGGCGATCTCATCCCATGGCACCTCGTGCTCCTCGAACAGGCGCGCCTCGATGGTTTCGTGGCCGGGGCTGAACTGGTCGCTCAGCAGCCGTGCCTGGTAGAACAGGTGCACTTGCCCCACCCGACGCACGTTAAGCAGGCTAAAGAGCGGGCCGATTTCAATCTGCGCCCCGGCCTCCTCGTCGGTTTCGCGTGCAGCGCCCTGGGCCGTGGTTTCGTCCAGCTCCATGAAACCGGCAGGCAGCGTCCACTTGCCCCAGCGCGGCTCGATGTTGCGCTTGCACAGCAGCACGCGACCGTCGTCGAACACGGGGACGGTGCCCACCACGTTCAACGGGTTCTCGTAATGCACCAGACTGCAGGCCGAACACACTGCGCGCAGCTTGGTGTCGCCATCATCGGGCAGGCGGTAGGCCACCGAGGTGCCGCAGGCGCGGCAGTGCTTGATCGGGCTGCGATAGGTCATGCGGCAAACTCAGTGAAGATGCGCTCTGGGGCATGTCTCATGAGCGTATTTTGCGATGAAACGACGATCCATTCGCCTCCGGGCTCAGACCACTTTCAGGCGCAGGCCACCCAGGCCGTCCACGCCGCCCTCAAGGGTGTCGCCGCGCACCACGGGGCCCACGCCCGCTGGCGTGCCGGTGTAGATCAGGTCGCCGGGCTGCAACTGCCACGCGGCCGACAGGTGCTCGATGGTCTCGGCGATGTTCCAGATGAGCTGGCTCACGTTGCTGCGCTGGCGGTCGGCACCGTTGACCTGCAGCCAGATGGCCGCCTTGCCCACATCGCCTGCCTGCGCGGCGGGGGTGATGGACCCGATGGGCGCGCTGGCATCAAAGCCCTTGCCGATGCACCAGGGCCGACCCTGCTGTTTCATCTCGGCCTGCAGGGCGCGCCGTGTCATGTCAAGGCCAACGGCGTCGCCCTAGCTGTGCTGCGGCGCAGCGGCCGCTGCGC
>JBKCTS010000545.1:0-2056 GCA_046318695.1 Acidovorax sp. | reverse complement strand
ATGGAGGTCTGCACGGTCACGTCGGCGGCGGCCTCGGCCATGCACTCGGTCACCGTGCGCACGCTGGAGCCGATCTCCAGCCCCGCGTCCCAGCAGCTGCCGATAAACTTTTCAAGCCGGGCGCGCAGCTCGGCGCAATCGTCCGCACAGCGCGCATCGGGCAGCAGCAGCAGCACATCGACGTCTGAATACGGAAAGAGCTGGTCTCGCCCAAACCCGCCTACGGCCACCAGTGCCAGATCGCTGGGTAGCTGTGCCTTGCGCCACAACGTGCACAGCAGTCCGCCCGCCAGACCCGACAACCGGCGCAGCGCCGTGCGGATGCCGCGGGCCGATGCGCCGGTGGCCTGCATGTCGGCGAGCAGGGCTGCCTTGTCGCGGCGATAGGCGTCACGCAGCGCGTGAAGATCGGTCATGGTCATGGAGCGCTCGATTGCAGCAAGAGTGATGCCAATTCGCCTGCCTGCGCCGTCGGCGCTCAGGTTCTGGTGGCGATGACAAAGGACGGCAGCCCGGGCGAACCTGCCGACAAGGTCATCACCTCGTAGCCGGTCTCGGTGACCAGCACGGTGTGCTCCCACTGGGCTGACAGGCTGTGATCCTTGGTCACGATGGTCCAGCCATCGTTGCCAAACTCCTTCACCTCACGCCGGCCAGCGTTGATCATGGGCTCGATGGTGAAGACCATGCCGGGCACCAGCTCTTGCAGCGTTCCCGGGCGGCCGTAGTGCAGCACCTGCGGTTCTTCGTGGAACTTCTTGCCAATGCCGTGGCCGCAGAACTCCCGCACGACCGAGAAACTATGGCCTTCGGCAAACGTCTGGATGGCGTGGCCGATGTCGCCCAGCCGCGCGCCGGGTTTTACTTGCACGATGCCGTGCCACATGGCTTCGAACGTGATGGCCGACAGGCGCTTGGCAGCAATGGAGCATTCGCCGATCAGGTACATGCGGCTGTTGTCGCCGTACCAGCCGTCCTTGGTGATGACGGTGACGTCCACGTTCACGATGTCGCCCTTTTTCAGGGGCTTGTCGTTGGGAATGCCGTGGCAGACCACATGATTGACCGATGTGCACAGCGAGGCCGGGTAGGGCGGATAGCCAGGGGGCTGGTAGCCGACAGTGGCAGAGATGGTGCCCTGCTGGGCCATGCACTCGGCACCCAGGCGGTCGATTTCCTTGGTGGTGATGCCGGGCTTGATGTGCGGCGCGATGTAGTCCAGCACTTCGGAGGCAAGGCGGCAGGCAAGTCGCATGCCCTCGATATCCGCGGCGCTTTTGATGGTGATGCTCATGCGCTGAATTATCCCATTGGGCTTTGATCGACGTGGTTGGCGGGTCGTTGGCCGGTGCCCTCCCGGTAAAATGTCGGGTTGCCTTCCCTGGCGCGCGGGCCATTGTCCGGCGCTTGGCGCGGGCAGCCTCCCGTACCCCTTACTCCCCATCAGGCCGCTACCGTGACCTTGCACATGACCACGCTGGAGGGCGGCAACGCTCTCAGCTCTTTCCGCGCCCAACAACTGCAGCCTGCCCTTGAGGCGATTCACCCCAAGATCACTGGCATCGCAGCGCGCTTTGTGCACCTGGTGGCCACCGACGCAGCGCCTTCGGCCGACGCGCGCAGCCGCTTGGCAGATTTGCTGACCTATGGCGACCCATACACTGGCCCGCAGGATGGCGCTGCCCTGTTGGTCACGCCCCGTCTGGGCACGCTCTCCCCCTGGGCCTCCAAGGCCACCGACATTGCCCGCAACTGCGGCATTGCCATACGCCGGGTCGAGCGCATCACCGAATACCGCATCAGCCTCAAATCGGGTCTGCTGGGCAAGACGCCTGAGCTCACTGCCGAGCAACTGGCCCAGGTGTCGGCCCTGCTGCACGACCGGATGACCGAATCGGTGGTGGCCGACCGCAGCGCCGCCGCCGCCCTGTTCACCGAACTGCAGCCCGCACCCATGGAGCATGTGGACGTGTTGGCGGGCGGCCGCGCGGCACTGCAAGCGGCCAACATCCGGTTTGGTCTGGCGCTGGCTGATGATGAAATCGACTACCTGGTC
>JBKCTS010000544.1:0-4162 GCA_046318695.1 Acidovorax sp. | reverse complement strand
GTGCTGGGCAAGCTGCGCGCACGCTTTGGCATGGAGGCCATCGTCGGTGTGGGGGGCATCGTGTTTGCCGCGGCCATGCTGGTGGCGGCACTGAGCAGGACGGCCTGGGTGGTCTATCTGGCCATGCTGTTTGCCGGCGCGGCCTGGATGTCGTCGATGTCCACCTTCAACACGGCAACGCAGGCCAGTTCGCCGCACTGGGTGCGCTCGCGCGCCGTGGCCATGCACATGGTGGCGGGGCTGGGCGCGTTCGCGCTGGGCTCGGCTTTCTGGGGGGCGGCGTCCGACATCGTGGGCCTGGCGCCGACCCTGTATCTGGCAGCCGCACTGATGGGCGCAGGCCTGCTTCTGGCGCGGCCCATGCCGCTGCGCATGGGCGCCCTGCACGAGGTGACGCAGGCCACGCCCTGGGAGGAACTCTTCATCGAGGCCGAGCCGCTTCCCGAGGCCGGGCCCGTGGCCGTGGAGGTGGGCTACCGCATCACCCCCGGCACGGACCCCGCCTTTCTGGACACCATCAGCCGCATGAAAGCCCCGCGCAGGCGCGATGGCGCGACGTTCTGGCGCGTGTACAGGGACCTGGGCGAGCCCTCGCGCTATGTGGAGCGCTTTATTGTGGAATCCTGGGCCGATTACCTGCACCAGCGGGCGCGCGCCACCATGGCCGACCAGGCGCTGGAGACCGAGGTGCGGGCGTTTCTCGCGCCCGGCGAGTCGGCGCGGATGTCGCATTACATCGCTGAGCGGTAGCGCAAGCGGTGTCAGCACGACCAGCGCGGCCGGTACCGCGGTCAATCGCGCCTGAAGTACCTTGCAGGCGTCGCGCCAAACGCGCGCTTGAAAGCGGTGATGAAGGCCGACACATCCTGATAGCCCACACCCAGTGCCACCGCAGTGACGCCCTGCCCCTGGCTGAGCCATTGCATACCGATGAGCAAGCGCAATTGCTGGCGCCATTCGCCAAACGTCAGTCCGGTCTCCTTGACAAACAGGCGGGCCGCTGTACGAGCCGTCATACCGCATTCCGAGGCAAGTTCATCCAGCGTACGCGGGTCGGCCAGTTGTGCCTTAAGCAGCGCCGTCAGGCGTACCAGACGCGGGTCGGTCGGCGAAGGCAGGTAAGACGGCACGGCTTCAAGCTGGGGCAGGCGATCAAGAATGACCGCCACCAGACGCTCCTCGCTGCCACCCAGCGGATATTGAGTCCCTAACGCCGCCGCCGCAGACAGCAAGGCATCAAGGAGCGCATCCACCGAGACGATGCTCGGCTGGGTTGGTGTTGGGGCGTGCCCCGGTTTCACGTACAACGTTCGCAAGTGCACCGGGCGGTCGGCGGTCACTTTGTGCTCCATGGCGGGAGGCAGCCATACCGCACGATGCGGCGGCACGATCCAGAAACCCTGGCGGGTATGGACCGTCAACAGGCCTTGGCAGGCATACACAAACTGCGCGCTCTGGTGCGCGTGCCAGGGGCCCTCAAACGCCGGGTAGCGATCAGACACCACACACACCCCGCGCTCGGCAAGGTCCGGTTCAACCGGATGGGAGGACAACGACACTGCGGACCCAACGGTCAGAGACACTGACTGCGCCGCCGTCGGTCTGACCGCCAACGCATCGCGGCCTGGGTTTGAACGGTTTGTCTGTTTAGCCATATCAATTGTCTTTATATGCTTGGACAGTCAACTCGCTTGAATTTACCTTAGGGGCTCTTGTCCATTTCCAGTGAGCCTACCCATGCTTTTTTCTTGTCTTTCCCGCTTCTCCAAAGCGCTCTCATCGTCACACCCGCAGCAGCAGCCCAGGCCCGCGTCCCTCTTCAGGCCGCTGGCAGCCCTGGGGATCGTGCTTACAAGCGCCGCTACCTGGGCGGGTACGGTGCAAGTATTCACGTCTGACGCCGCGGGCTTTCAGACGCATTCCGTCTGGTACGACGACGGCCAGGAGGTGACGGTGGTCGATGCGCAGTTCACCGCCGCGCACGCGCAGGCGCTGCTCGCATCCATCCGCAGCCAGACCCGATCCCCGGTGACCCGCGTGATCGTCACCCACCCCAATCCCGACAAATTCAATGGCCTGTCGGTGTTCCATGCCCAGGGCATCGAAAGCATCGCCTCTGCCAAGACCGCTGCCGCGATGCCGGGTGTAGACGCATACAAACGGTATTTCTGGGTCCATATCGCCAAGGCGTTCACGCAAGCGAACTATCCGCGCCTGGAGACCGTCAAGACCACGTACACAGGCCAGCAGCGCATCGCATTGAAGTCAGGTGAGACCATCACACTCACCGAACTGGCCCAACCCGGCGTCTCCACCAACCAGACCGTCGTGCGCTTTGACCAAACGGGCGATCTCGCGGTGGGCGATCTGGTGCATAGCCGCACCCATGCCTGGCTGGAAGGCGGCATCGTGAACGGTAAGCCGCTGCCCACGCTGGCCGGATGGAAGACCGGTTTGGCCGAACTCCCCCGGCTGGGCACGGGCAAGGTGTATGGCGGGCGCGGCGCGTTCGTTTCCGTTGCGCAGGCGGTGGCAGAGCAGACTGCCTACCTCGAGCGGGCTGACGCTGTGGTCCAAGGCTACATCAAGCGCCTGGGCAGCAAGGCCGCCGAATTGGCCGACCCAGCACGCCAGGCAGCGCACTACCAAGCGATCCAGGCCGAGATGGTGCAGGCCTTTCCCACCTACGCCATGCCCGAACTGGTGGGATACAGCGTGTATGGCCTGGTTCAACAAAAGCTGGCGCCCTGACCTGACGCTCTGACGGACGCGTACGCGCAGGTCTGCGGCGCTTGGCCGGGCGACAAACACGCCATCCGTTCGACCCTGCGACAATGGTCGGATGAGTTTTGCCCCCCTTGCCAACGACACCTTCCTGCGCGCATGCCGCCGCCAGGCCACCGACTACACCCCCCTGTGGCTCATGCGCCAGGCGGGCCGCTACCTGCCGGAATACAAGGCCACGCGCGCCCGGGCGGGCAGCTTCATGGGCCTGGCCACCAACGTCCAGTACGCCACCGACGTGACCTTGCAGCCGCTGGAGCGCTTTGCGCTGGATGCCGCCATTTTGTTCAGCGACATCCTCACCGTGCCCGACGCGATGGGCCTGGGCCTGAGCTTTGCCGAGGGAGAGGGCCCCCGCTTTGCCACGGCGGTGCGCGATGAGGCGGCCGTGGCAGCGCTGGCCGTGCCGGATATGGACAAGCTGCGCTACGTGTTTGACGCCGTCAGCAGCATCCGCAAGGCACTGGATGGCCGTGTGCCGCTGATCGGCTTCTCGGGCAGCCCCTGGACACTGGCGTGCTACATGGTCGAGGGCAAGGGCAGCGACGACTACCGCCTGGTCAAGACCCTCATGTACAGCCGCCCGGACCTGATGCACCGGATCCTGGCCGTCAACGCCGACAGCGTGGCCGCCTACCTGAACGCGCAGATCGACGCCGGCGCGCAGGCGGTGATGGTGTTCGACAGTTGGGGCGGCGTGCTGGCCGATGGGGCGTTCCAGGACTTCAGCCTGGCCTACACCCGGCGCGTGCTGGCGCAGCTCAAGCGCACCGGGGCAGACGGCACCGACGTGCCGCGCATTGTCTTCACCAAAGGTGGCGGCATCTGGCTGGACGACATGAAGGACCTTGACTGCGAAGTGCTTGGCCTGGACTGGACGGCCAACCTGGGCCACGCCCGCGCTGCCGTGGGAGGCCCGGTGGGAGGCCCAGGCAAGGCGCTGCAGGGCAATATCGACCCCAACGTGCTCTTTGCCCCCCCGGCGCAGATCGTGCAGCAGGTGCACCGGGTGCTCGACAGCTTTGGCCGCCCGCACACCGACCGCAGCACCACTGGCCCCACCCACATCTTCAATCTGGGCCACGGCATCAGCCAGTTCACCCCGCCCGAGCATGTGGCGGCCCTGGTCGAGGCGGTACACAGCCACTCGCGCGCGCAGCGGCTCGCATAGCGGGTCTGCCACCCGGGCGGGGGATGCCCATACGACCGTGAAGCTTGCGAGCATCCCTGCCACTTATGCACAAAAATGGGGCAGCGCAGTCTCGCGAGTCTTTTGGTTACACAACGGGCCAAATTTTTTCTTGTTGCACGTAAGTGCTTGATTTATTTGAGATAACAAGCCATGCCGCTTTCGTGAGCAACCTACCGGAAGCACGAT
>JBKCTS010000543.1:0-1753 GCA_046318695.1 Acidovorax sp. | reverse complement strand
TCTGCGGAGCGGTTCTGGGCTGCGCTCACTGACTGCAGGGCACCTTTGAGTGCGCCCGAGAAGCCGACATCGCTGCCCTCGCTTTGTGGCGCTGCAGCACGACGCGTCAGGCCAGCTCCCGAGAGGGGAGCGGTTGAGCTTGAAATGCGAAGGTCCATGGCAAGTCCGTAGGGAATGGCGGTATGCTGGGTATCCTAGACATCGCTGGCCGATCCATCGCGCGGAATTGATGGCCAAACCAGCGCTTTATCTAGCGAACATTTCGGGCTTGCAGCCGAATAATCGGTGACAAGCCCAGGTCTGTTGACGGGCAGGACTTCATGGAACGCAAGATGTCTGCAGTTGCTCAAATTCCTATCGCTACCCCGTCAGGCAGCCCGTCGTGGTTGCAGCGGCTGTCCGCGCTGGATGGGGCCCAGCGCATGCGTCTTGGGGTCGGTGTGGTGCTGCTGGTGGGCATAGCTCTGGCGGCCATCTTCTACGGCCGCCAGGCGGACTACCGTGTGCTGTTTGCCAACTTGAATGACAAGGACGGTGGCGCCATCGTGGCCCAGCTGTCCCAGATGAATGTGCCCTACAAGCATGCCGACGGAGGCGGTGCCATCCTGATTCCGGCAGACCGGGTGCACGATGTTCGGCTGCGACTGGCGACCCAGGGCTTGCCCAAGGGCTCGGTGGCGGGGTTCGAGCTCATGGAGTCCAGCAAATTCGGAATGACCCAGTTTCAGGAGCGCCTGAACTTCCAGCGCGGCCTAGAGGGTGAGCTCACCCGGTCGATTCAGGCGCTGTCGTCCGTGCAGGGGGCGCGGGTGCATCTGGCGCTGCCCAATCAAAATGGCTTCTTTCGCGAGCAGCAAAAGCCGTCGGCGTCCGTGCTGGTGAGCCTGCATCCCGGCCGCGTGCTGGATCGGGCCCAGCTTGCGGGCATCGTGCATCTGGTGGCGTCAAGCGTGCCAGAGATGACCCCGTCGGCAGTGAGTGTGCTGGACGACAGCGGCAAGCTGCTGTCTCAATCGCCCGACGGCGGTTCCGGTGCCGAGGCCAATGCCCAGCAGCTTCTTTATGTGCAGCAGATCGAGCAGCAGTACACCCGCCGCATCATGGACATTCTCGAGCCAGTGGTCGGCCGCGACAACGTCAAGGCGCAGGTCACAGCCGAGGTGGATTTCACGCAGACCGAATCGACGTCGGAGCAGTTCCGGCCCAACCAGACGGCCGATGCGGGTGCCATTCGCAGCCAGCAGGTGCTTGAAAGCCGGGGCAGCGCCAACAAGACGGCGACCGGGGTTCCGGGTGCCGTGGCCAACCAGCCACCCGGGCAAGCTGCCGCGCCCATCAATGGCGCCAACCCCGCCCCCAACGCTGCAGGGCAGCAGGGCACTGAGGAGCAGACCAGCAAACGCGAGTCCACCACCAACTACGAAGTGGACAAGACGGTGCGTGTCACCCGTGCGGGCACAGGGACCGTCAAGCGCCTTAGCGCAGCCGTGGTCGTGAACTACCAGTCCACCGAAGAAAAGGGCAAGGTGGTGACCAAGGCCCTGACGCCCGAGCAGGTCGAGCAAATGACCGCCCTCGTGCGTGAGACCATCGGATTCAACCGGGATCGCGGCGACTCCGTCAATTTGATGAACACGCCGTTCCAGGTCACGGTAGTCCCGACCACCGAGGTCCCACTCTGGAAGCAGCGTGAAGTGATTGACCTGGCCAGAAGCCTGGCCTGGCCATTGGGTGCTGTGCTTTTCGCAGCACT
>JBKCTS010000542.1:0-5169 GCA_046318695.1 Acidovorax sp. | reverse complement strand
CAGCGGGCCAGGTGCAGGGGCTCACCCAACTGGTGCTCACCGTCACGGCATCCAACACCCATGTGGTGCGCCTGTACGAGCAGGCGGGCTTTCGCGCGTGGGGGCTGCTGCCACGCGCCATCGTGGTGGACGGCGTGGGGTACGACAAGCTGCACATGCTGCGTTTGTTAACCTCACCGGCTGAGCAGGGTGGGCAGAGCGCGCTGCCCACACGCTGAGCCTGCCCGCCGAAGCAGGCCAGCGCACGCGACCGGCCCCACCTTTCCTACGATCCATCGACTTGTATCGCCATGAAGACCATTGCCCAGATTGCCGCCGAACTCCAGGGCTACGACCCGCAGGCCCTGCGGTCTTGCGATGTCAACGCATTCCTTGCGCGCCTTGTCGAGCCGGTGGCCGAGACCGAGGAACTGGCCATCTTCGAAGCCTTGGGCCGCGTGGTGGCGCGCGATGTGATCTCGCCCATCAGCGTGCCACCGCATGACAACTCAGCCATGGATGGCTATGCGCTGGCGGGCGCGCAACTGGTGCCGGGCCAGCCGCTCACGCTGCGCGTGGTGGGCACCGCACTGGCGGGCAAGGCCTGGGCCGGGCAGGCGGGGCCTGGCGCTTGCGTGAAGATCATGACCGGCGCCATCATGCCCCCGGGGCTGGACACCGTGGTGCCTCAGGAGTTCACCACGCAGGGCGCGGGGGGCGCCGAGGTCACCTTGGCGGCGGATGTGGTGCGCACGGGCGACAACCGGCGCTTTACGGGCGAGGATCTGATGGAAGGCGGCGTGGCCCTGGCGCGCGGCGAGGTGCTCACGCCCGCGGCGCTGGGGCTGCTCGCCAGCCTGGGCCTGGGCACCATCACGGTGTACCGCCGCCTGCGCGTGGCGTACTTCTCCACCGGCGATGAAATCCTGAGCCTGGGCGAAGCCCCGCGCGAAGGCGCCGTGTACGACAGCAACCGGTACACGGTGTTTGGCCTGCTCACGCGCATGGGCGTGGAGGTGATCGACCTGGGCGTGGTGCGCGACGAACCCGCCCTGCTGGAGGCCGCCTTCCGCGACGCCGCAGCGCGTGCCGACGCCATCATCACCAGCGGTGGCGTGAGCGTGGGCGAGGCCGACCACACCCGCACCATGATGAAAAAGCTGGGCGATGTGGCGTTTTGGCGCATTGCCATGCGCCCCGGACGGCCCATGGCCGTGGGCCGTATCGGTGGTACGGCAGAATCTGCTATCAAATCAGCCACTCGCGCACGTCACGCAAGCCCTGGTAGCTATCAAAATAATAGCAATCTTTCATCAGCAGGCGCTGTGCTCTTCGGCCTGCCCGGGAACCCCGTGGCCGTGATGGTGACGTTTCTGGCCTTTGTGCGCCCCGCCCTGCTGCGCATGATGGGCAGCACCCACCCGGCCCCGCCCCTGCTGCGCGCCACCAGTGCCGAAGCCATGCGAAAAAAGCCCGGTCGCACCGAGTACCAGCGCGGCACCGTCACCACCGCGCCCGACGGCAGCTTGCAAGTGCGCACCACCGGTAACCAGGGCTCGGGCGTGCTCAGTTCCATGGTGCAGGCCAATGGCCTCATCGTGCTGCACCACGACCAGGGCCACGTGGCCGTGGGCGACGCGGTGGACGTGATGGTGTTCGACGGGGTGATTTGAGCGCCATGACCGGAGGCTCTTTGCGCTCGACATGCGGCGGCCTTTGCATCCACTCCGCAGCTGTTCTCACACCACCTCCATGATCCTAAAAACGGCAGTTGGATGCATTTGCCAGCGCTGCTGTTGGGGTGCCAGTCACGGCGCGACGACGCGGCTGGATCGTGCAGGCATGGAGTACCAACACCGCACGGCGCTCCAAAAGCGGTGCTGGCAAGTGCATAGCGCTGTCACCCCAAAGGTGAGGCTGCAAAAACAACCCAAGGCCAGAGTCCACGCGGTGTGCGGCAAGATTAAAAGCGGTCAACTGCCGTTTTTAGGATGATTGAAGGTGTTGCGACGACTGTTCAAAACCGGGGTGATTCACTTGCGGTTGAAGAGCTGATTTGATTCGAAATCCGGGTCTGAATTCATTGAGTGTGGCGAATGCAGTTGATTCATCCGCTTGGTTCATGCGATCAACGATGTAGCTTGTTGACTGACGATCTGACCAAACTGGCAGCCAACCCCAGCGTCGCGAGAGAAACGATGACACAGGCACCACTGGGCCAGTCCATCGCGCCTGAAACCGCAAGCCCAACGCCACAGGCCAGCATGATCGTTGCAGAACGTTGGAAAAGTCCCCAACCTTGCAGGCCAAGCCACGCAGGCACGATCAGAGCGGCAAACACCAGCCACAAACCCAGCACGCCCACCGCCAAGCTGGCCACTACAGCAAACCATACATAAAACGCCCAGTCGCCCCATGCAGCGGCCTTTTGCCAGCGAGCCATGACACGCTGCCAAGCGGACCCCAGTGTCACCAGTGAAGCCATGAGTCCGACTTGGGGCCAGTCGGCCCACAGGACATCGGCGGCCAGCAGTTCGCTCAGGTGTTCCCGTCCGTGTGGATCCTGGCTTGCCCCTAGCACGGACAGGCCAGCACCAAGCACGTACACCAGCCCGATGAGGGCTTCACGTTGAGCCGGGTGGCGGCGCGCTAGATGTTGCACCCAGCCGACCGCCACCAGCGCCCCCACCAGCGCTGCACCACGCACACTCCAAGCGCCAGGGTGGTCCTGCCACCAGATCCACCACAATGCCGCAGCCGCTGCGGCCTGCGCCACAGCCAGATCGATAAACACCACACCGCGGCGCAGCACCTGTTCGCCTAGTGGAGCTAGCGCCATCAGGCCCAAGCCCAGAGCGAGCAACGGAGGCAACCACCAAGGCAACGCCATCAACAAGTATTCCAAGTTCATCAAGCAGACCCATCTGCCAGATCAGCGTCCACCAGCGGCTGCAGAGAGCTCGGACAATATGCGGTCAAACCATCGCTCCAAGGCCTCCGGATGACTGGCATCGTCCACCGTCGCGGGCAACACCAATAAGGGGGCCTTGCCTTGAAGCTGCTGGGCCAACCAGCGTGCCGAGCGGTCATCCTGATACCCGGCCACCACGATGGCTGCAGGTGGGTCGGCCAGCAGGCCGTCACGCAAAGCGCCCAGGTGGCCTGGGGTGGGCGGCATGCCGGGCTTGGGTTCTAAATCGGCCACCATTTCGATGCCCAGCCAATGCCAGAGGTAGCCAAATGTGGTGTGCTGACCGGCCACTTTGCGACCTTTCAGCAAACGCCCCTGCTGGCTCCAGCGCGCAACGTGCCGTTGCCAGCGTTCGTCCCAGGCCTTGTGTCTTGCCGCCACGTCGCTGGCTTGCGCCGGAAAAAGCGTTGCCATGCGTTCAGCCAATGCTTTTGCCGCTTGCGCAACACGGCGCGGGTCGGCATGCAGATGCGGGTTGCCTTCGGGGTGTACGTCGCCCGCAAAGGGGTTCAATGTGACGGGCCTAGGATCAATCAGGCTGACATGGTCGGCCGCATAGAACATGCCCGCCTGGCCGTCCTGCACCTTGCGATTGGCCGAGCGCTGTTGCAGGATAGGCAGCCAACCGGCCTCCAGTGCCGCTCCCGTGCACACTGCCAGATCGGCGCTGCGCATCTGTGCAATCAGCGCTGGGCGGGCCTCAATGTGGTGAGGGTCTTGCTTGGCATGGGTCGCCACGTGTACTTTGGCGTTTGGCAGGAGCACGCGGACCAGCGCGGCCCATTCGGGCTCACAGGCAAACACCGTGGTGGCTCCCGCCTGGGCCGTGGCGATCCCAAAGCCAATAACCACCGCCAGTTGGCGAAGCCATCCGCAGCCACCTGTAGGAGACGATAGCCACTTGGATTCCATGTATGAACAGTCAGAAGCTGTGCGCACCATGGGCTCCAAAGCTGAGTATGTAGTGCAATTGCACAGACCGTTTAACCGCGCCTTCCACCCCTTTCGCGCCAGACTGGCCGGTCAGTTGCAGCCGCACCGTCTGGGCATGGGTGGGTTTGTAGGCCACCATCAACGACTGTTCGCGCAGGCGCACGTTGTGAAAGTGGTCGCCATGTGGGCTGCGCGCCTTCAGCCAGTCCAGCCGTACACCGGCTTCCCACGGGGCCGCCCAGCGCCACACCGCCATCAGCGACTGTGCTTCGTGCGTGTCGCTGCTGCGCGCATGGCGGTTGATGCCGCTGACGCGTGCCCACTCGCCCACCACTTTCAGCTGGCGCTCGCGGTTGTTGCCGTCAGGTGCCCATTTCCACGCGGCATCCAGCAGCACCATGTTGCGCCCGCTGAAGGCTGCACCGTGTGCATGCGCATGGTCATGGCTGTGGTCATGGCCCGCCTCACCGCCGTCGGCACCTTCTTCGTGCTGGGCGGCCTCACGGCGGTTGTGCAGCCAGGCCGCACCCAGCTGCCAGCTATGGGAACGGCCCCAATCGTCACCCAGCTTGGCGCTGAGCGTGAAGGCACCAGGGCTGCGGGCACGGGCGGCCTCTTTCACCAATTGTTTGCCGGTGAAGATTTCGAGCCCTGTGCGCAAATAGAACGGGGTGGGCGCTGTCCAGTTGACGCGCACGCCATCGTCAAACCAGTGCCCGCCCAGGAAGGCACGGTACAGCAGCGGGCGCTCGACAAAGTCGTCGGCATGCGGGTGTTGCTCGTTTAAATAGCCAATTTGCGATGGAAACCGTCCTGCACGCACCTGTAAACCCACTGGTAGCGAGCGCGTCTGCAAATACGCCTCTTCTAGCTCGGCCTCCACCTTCCCGTCGTGGGCGTGCGCCGCCACGGTGAGGCGGGCTTCGAGCACCTGCCCCAACGGGCCTCCGACACTCACGTCGCTGTGGCCTAGTTGCAGGCCTTTTTCACGCTGGCCCAAGGCCAGCCCGTGCGATGTGTGGGCCACATCCAGCACGGCACCAACACCCCAGCCATCAGGCTCAGCGGCTTGTGTAGCCTGGGCCATGCTCAAACACACCAGCGCCGCTGCCACCGAACATGGCAAAACAGGTTTGCGTGCGCTCATCGTGTGATACCGGTCCAGGTGATGGCCGATGGCGTAAAGCCCAGCGCCGTGCGGCTGACCACGGCACCGGTCTGGCTGTTGATGGTAATCAACTGTTTGGCCACAGGGTCTGTCACGTAAAACTCGTCTTTCGCGCCGT
>JBKCTS010000541.1:0-13590 GCA_046318695.1 Acidovorax sp. | reverse complement strand
TTCCTCAAGGACTTTCCTTTGTCTGGGCATGTCGAGATGAGCTACGAAGTTGACCAAAAGCGTGTGATTTACGAGCCCGTGTCCATTGAGCCTCGCGAAATCACCCCGCGCATCATCCGCGAAGAAAAATATGGAGGCCTGCACTGAGCCGCGTTGCGTCTTGTGTGATCCGTCATGGCTGAAATCAAGAACTATTCCCTGAACTTCGGGCCGCAGCATCCGGCCGCGCATGGTGTGTTGCGCCTCGTGCTGGAACTCGATGGCGAGGTGGTCCAGCGCGCGGACCCCCACATTGGCCTGCTTCATCGCGCCACCGAAAAGCTGGCAGAGCACAAGACTTACATCCAGTCTCTCCCCTACATGGATCGGCTGGACTACGTGTCCATGATGTGCAACGAGCATGCCTACTGCCTGGCCATCGAAAAGCTGCTGGGACTCGAAGTGCCCGAGCGTGCACAGTACATCCGTGTCATGTTCTCCGAAATCACGCGACTGCTGAACCACCTCATGTGGCTTGGATCGCACGGCAATGATTGCGGTAGCTCGACCATCCTGATCTACACGTTCCGTGAGCGAGAAGACCTCTTTGACATGTATGAGGCGGTCTCTGGTGCCCGGATGCACGCGGCTTATTTCCGCCCGGGCGGCGTCTATCGTGACCTGCCCGACAGCATGCCGCAGTACAAGGTCAGTAAGGTCAAGAACGCTAAAGCGCTGGAGGCGATGAACCAAAACCGCCGCGGTTCGTTGCTGGACTTTATCGATGATTTCACCCGCCGGTTCCCTGCCTGTGTGGACGAATACGAAACACTGCTGACAGATAACCGCATCTGGAAGCAGCGCACCGTGGGCATTGGCGTGGTGTCGCCCGAGCGTGCATTGAACCTGGGCATGACGGGCCCGATGCTGCGCGGATCGGGAATTGCCTGGGACCTGCGCAAGGCCCAGCCCTACGACGTGTACGACCGCGTGCAGTTCGATGTGCCTGTCGGCAAGACGGGCGACTGCTACGACCGTTATCTCGTGCGTGTGCAGGAGATGCGCGAATCCAATCGCATCATCAAGCAGTGCGTGGACTGGCTGCGTGCCAATCCGGGGCCGGTGATCACCGACAACCACAAAGTTGCACCGCCAGCGCGTGAGTCGATGAAAGCGAACATGGAGGAGTTGATCCACCATTTCAAGCTGTTCACCGAAGGTTTTCGCGTGCCCGAAGGCGAGGCCTATGCGGCCGTAGAGCATCCCAAGGGTGAATTCGGGATCTACGTCGTGAGCGATGGCGCCAACAAGCCTTACCGATTGAAAATCCGCGCGCCCGGTTTCGCCCATCTGGCGACGCTCGACGAGATGGCGCGCGGCCACATGATCGCGGATGCCGTGGCCATCATTGGCACCATGGATATCGTGTTCGGAGAGATTGACCGATGATTACCGAAGCGACGCGCGCACGCTTTGCCCGTGAAGTGGCCAAGTACCCCGCAGATCAAAAGCAGTCGGCCGTCATGGCGTGCCTGGCAATTGTTCAGCAGGAGCAGGGCTTTGTCAGTGCAGACAGCGAAGCCACCATTGCCGAATACCTGGGCATGCCGCAAATTGCCGTGCGCGAGGTCACAACGTTCTACAACATGTACAACCAGCGGCCGGTGGGTGCGTTCAAGCTGAACGTATGCACCAACCTGCCGTGCCAACTGCGCGACGGCCAGAAAGCGCTGCAGTACCTCGAACAAAAGCTGGGTGTCTCGGCGGGTGAAACCACCGCAGATGGTCTGTTCACCCTTCAGCAATCCGAGTGCCTTGGCGCGTGTGCCGACGCCCCGGTGATGCTCGTGAACGACCGCTCAATGTGCAGTTTCATGGACAACGGGAAGCTGGACGAACTCATCGACGGGCTTCGCAGAAGCAATGAAGCTGTATCGGCGACCCAGGCAAAGGGCGAGTGATGACCTCCGCAGCACAAATTCTTTCCCAGTTCCAGGCAACAGGCGTGCAGACCTGCTTCCACGGGCGTCATATTGAGCCGCAGATCTATGCGGGTCTTGACGGCACCAACTGGAGACTCAAAGACTACGAGGCCCGGGGCGGCTATCAGGCGCTGCGTCGCATTCTCGGCCAAGACGGCGCTGAAGGTCTGACCCAGGACCAGGTGATCGCAACCGTCAAGGAATCAGCTCTGCGCGGCCGCGGCGGCGCTGGCTTTCCGACCGGGCTCAAGTGGAGCTTCATGCCCCGCCAGTTCCCCGGGCAAAAGTACCTGGTTTGCAACTCAGACGAAGGCGAACCTGGCACCTGCAAGGACCGCGACATCCTCGAGTTCAATCCGCACATCGTGATCGAAGGCATGATCATCGCTGCCTACGCGATGGGCATTTCGGTCGGGTACAACTACATTCACGGCGAAATTTTCCAGACCTACGACCGGTTCGAAGAGGCGCTGGAAGAAGCGCGCGCTGCCGGGTATCTGGGTGACAAGATCCTTGGCAGCAGTTTCAGCTTCCAGTTGCACGCCGCGCACGGATTTGGGGCTTACATCTGCGGCGAAGAAACGGCTTTGCTGGAGTCCCTGGAGGGAAAGAAGGGACAGCCTCGTTTCAAGCCGCCGTTCCCGGCAAGCTTTGGTCTGTACGGCAAGCCAACGACAATCAATAACACCGAAACCTTCGCTGCGGTGCCGTGGATCATCCGCAATGGCGCCGCTGCCTACCTCGCGTGTGGCAAGCCCAATAACGGCGGCACGAAGATTTTTTCAGTGTCTGGTGACGTAGAGATGCCAGGCAACTACGAAGTACCGCTGGGCACACCCTTTTCCAGATTGCTCGAGCTGGCCGGTGGGGTGCGAAAGGGGCGCCAGCTCAAGGCGGTGATCCCCGGTGGATCGTCGGCGCCCGTGCTGCCAGCTTCCATCATCATGGATTGCACGATGGACTACGACTCCATCGCCAAGGCTGGTTCCATGCTGGGTTCGGGAGCGGTCATCGTGATGGACGACTCCCGTTGCATGGTCGAGAGCCTGCTTCGCTTGTCGTACTTCTACATGCACGAGTCCTGCGGCCAGTGCACGCCCTGCCGCGAAGGCACGGGCTGGATGTGGCGGGTGATTGACCGCATCCAACATGGCCACGGACGTGAAGCCGATCTCGACCTGCTCAACTCGTTGGCCGACAACATTCAGGGGCGCACCATCTGCGCTCTGGGGGACGCGGCTGCGATGCCGGTCCGCGCAATGATCAAACACTTCCGTCCCGAGTTTGAGGCAAAGATCCTGAGCGCAGCGTCACGCACGGCGACACCGGTCTGATCGCGGGAAAACATATGGTTGAAATAGAACTAGACGGCCAGAAGGTCGAGGTCGCCGAAGGTTGCATGGTGATGCATGCGGCGGAAAAGGCGGGCACCTACATCCCTCACTTCTGCTATCACAAAAAGCTCTCCATCGCTGCCAACTGCCGCATGTGCCTGGTCGAGGTCGAGAAGGCGCCCAAGCCCATGCCAGCCTGTGCCACGCCCGTGACGCAGGGGATGGTCGTCCGCACGAAAAGCGACAAGGCGATCAAGGCGCAGCAGTCGGTCATGGAGTTCCTGCTCATCAATCACCCACTGGACTGCCCCATTTGCGACCAAGGCGGTGAATGCCAGCTGCAGGATCTTGCTGTGGGTTATGGCGGGTCGTCATCGCGATACGCTGAAGAAAAGCGTGTCGTGCCCAACAAGGACGTTGGCCCGCTGATCTCCATGCAGGAGATGAGCCGCTGCATCCACTGCACACGCTGTGTGCGGTTCGGTCAGGAAGTGGCTGGCGTGATGGAACTGGGCATGGTTCACCGCGGTGAGCATTCCGAAATCACGACCGTGACGGGCGATACGGTGGACTCCGAGCTGTCGGGCAACATGATCGATATCTGCCCGGTGGGTGCGTTGACCAGCAAGCCCTTTCGGTACAGCGCACGCACCTGGGAGCTTTCGCGCCGCCGCTCGGTGAGCCCCCACGACTCGACTGGCTCCAACCTCATTGTTCAGGTCAAGAACCACAAGGTCCTGCGCGTGCTTCCTTTTGAAAACGAAGCCGTCAACGAATGCTGGATCGCTGACCGGGACCGGTTCTCGTACGAGGCCCTGAGCAGCGAAGACCGGCTCACGCAGCCCATGCTCAAGCAAGGCGGGGTGTGGACCGAAGTGGACTGGCAAACGGCGCTCGAGTACGTTGCCAACGGCATCAAGAACGTCAGGAACGACCACGGCGACCAGAGCATCGGGGCGCTCGTGAGCCCGCACAGCACGCTTGAAGAGCTGTACCTGGCTGCTTCCCTGGTGCGTGGCCTGGGCAGCGACAACATTGACTACCGCCTGCGCAATGCAGAGTTCGCGGCGCCCGAAGGTGTTCGCTGGCTTGGCACTTCCATTGCGTCGCTGTCGAGCCTGCGGCGCGTGCTGGTTGTGGGGTCCAACCTCCGCAAGGATCACCCCCTGTTTGCGCAACGTGTGCGTCAGGCGGGGCGACATGGCGCGCAGGTAACGACGGTCGGCTCGCAAGAGCCCAACTGGGCCATGTCGATCCACCTTTCGGTGGTCCGTCCGGCGGCGCAGTGGGTGTCCGCGCTGGGGGCCATTGCTTCGGCGGTCGCCCAGGAAAAAGGCGTTGATCCTCCAGCGGGCGCAGCAGTGGCCGACGAAAATGCGCGTGCCATTGCACGTTCGCTGCTGGGTGGAGAGCGCAAGGCGGTGTTGCTCGGCAATGCTGCTGCCCACCATGCGCAGGCCAGCGAGTTGTTGGCAATCGCCAACTGGATTGGTAGCCAGACTGGCGCCACCGTGGGCTACCTCACGGAAGCGGCCAATACCGTGGGCGCCCAGTTTGCTGGAGCCCATCCCGTCCGTGGCGGCATGGACGCCGGTCAAATGCTGGCAGGTGGGCTCAAGGCGGCGTTGTTGCTCAACACCGAGCCGGTATTCGATTCCGCGGCCGGTCAGCAAGCTGCCCGCGCGCTGTCCAACGCGGAGATGGTGGTCACATTGAGCCCGTTCAAGTGCAACCTTGAATTCAGCGATGTGCTGCTTCCGATTGCGCCGTTCACCGAAACTTCGGGCACGTTTGTGAACGCCGAAGGCCGCTTGCAAAGCTTCCATGCCGTCGTGCGCCCCCTGGGGGACACGCGCCCCGCCTGGAAGGTGCTGCGCGTGCTCGCAAACCTGTTGGGCGTTGCCGGTTTTGATTTCGAAACCTCGACCGATGTGCTGGTTCGCGCCACCAATGCCCCTGCGGGTACTTTGACGCACATTCCACAGAGTCAGTTGTCGAACGCGGTCAGCGCAGCTTCGGCGGCCGCAGGTGCATCGGGTGACCCCGTGGTTGCGTCCATCTATCAGCTCGATGGTCTGGTGCGCCGTTCGCCCTCGCTGCAACTGACTGCAGACGCCCGCTTGGCCCGTGAAGGAGTGGCTGCATGATCGACGCGATCTACAACGGTGGTTTGAACCTCTTGCCGTACGGCTGGTGGTCTGCCATGGCCTGGCCGGTTCTCTGGATCTTGATCAAGATCGTCTGCGTTCTTGCTCCCCTGATGGGCGCTGTGGCCTACCTCACGCTGTGGGAGCGCAAGTTGCTGGGCTTCATGCAGGTCCGCTACGGACCCAACCGCGTGGGGCCCTTCGGCCTGCTTCAGCCCATTGCGGATGCGCTCAAGCTGCTGACCAAGGAAATCATTCAGCCCGCTGCGGCAAGCAAAGGCCTTTTCGTCCTTGGACCGGTCATGGCGATCATGCCTGCCTTGGCAGCCTGGGTCGTGATTCCGTTCGGCCCGGATGTGGCGCTTGCGAACGTGAATGCAGGCCTGCTGTTGGTCATGGCCATCACTTCCATCGAGGTGTACGGCGTGATCATTGCTGGCTGGGCTTCCAACTCGAAGTACGCCTTCCTGGGGGCGCTGCGCGCATCGGCCCAAATGGTGAGCTATGAAATCGCCATGGGGTTTTGCTTCCTGGTGGTCATCATGGTGTCTGGCAGCATGAACCTGACGGAAATCGTGATGAGCCAAGGCAGGGGCATGGCCGCTGAAGAAGGATTGACTTTCCTGTCCTGGAACTGGCTTCCGCTCTTGCCCATCTTCCTCGTGTACCTGATTTCAGGTGTCGCAGAAACCAACCGCCATCCTTTCGACGTTGTCGAGGGTGAGGCAGAGATTGTTGCCGGCCACATGGTTGAGTATTCGGGCATGGGCTTTGCCATCTTCTTCCTGGCTGAGTACGCCAGCATGTGGCTGGTCTCGATTCTGGCCGCCATCATGTTCCTGGGCGGCTGGCTGCCCCCGATTGACAGCGCCGTTTTCAACGCGATACCAGGCTGGATCTGGCTGGGTCTCAAGACCTTTCTTGTGGTTTCGATGTTCATCTGGATCCGGGCGACCTTTCCCCGCTTCCGGTATGACCAGATCATGCGCCTGGGCTGGAAGATCTTCATCCCGGTGACCCTGGTGTATTTGCTCATTGTTGGCGGGTGGCTGCTCTCGCCCTGGAATATCTGGAAATAGGCGGAACGCGAAATGACTGCTGTTGCTGCTGCTCCCTTCTCGCTCAAGGACTTCTTCAAGAGCTTCCTGCTGGTGGAGCTTTTCAAAGGCATGGCCCTGACCGGCCGGTATGCGTTCCGCCGTAAGGTGACGGTTCAGTTTCCGGAAGAAAAGACGCCGCTATCGCCACGTTTTCGGGGGCTGCATGCGTTGCGCCGCTACGAGAACGGCGAAGAACGCTGCATTGCCTGCAAGCTCTGCGAAGCAGTTTGTCCAGCACTTGCGATCACCATCGAGTCCGATGTGCGCGAAGACGGCTCGCGCCGTACCACGCGCTATGACATCGACCTGACCAAGTGCATCTTCTGTGGCTTTTGCGAAGAGAGCTGCCCGGTCGATTCCATTGTCGAAACGCAGATCCTCGAATACCACGGCGAAAAGCGCGGCGATCTGTACTTCACGAAGGAAATGCTGCTGGCCGTGGGCGACAGGTATGAAGGTGAAATTGCTGCGGCCAAGGCCGCGGACGCAAAGTACCGCTGAACGGTGCCTGGTACTGCCTTCTTGCCAGAACTTCTATAAAGACCCGATTCATGGACGCCAAGACTGGTTTCTTTTACCTCTTCTCGGTCGTGCTGCTGTTTGCGGCCTTCCGGGTGATCACTGCGCGCAATCCGGTGCATGCGGTGCTCTATCTCATCCTTGCGTTCTCGCAGGCAGCCGCAGTCTGGCTGCTGCTCAAGGCAGAGTTCCTGGCCATTGCGCTGGTGCTCGTTTACCTGGGCGCAGTGATGGTGCTGTTCCTCTTTGTGGTCATGATGCTCGATATTCATATTGACTCCGTGCGCAAGGGGTTTTGGAAGCACTTTCCGCTGGCGGCAACGGTCGGTGCTTTGATCGCCCTTGAAATGGCCGCGGTGCTGATGGGCGGCTTTCGGGGGATGGAGGAGCCCAAGGTGCTCGCGCCCGTGCTCGACGCGGCGGGTCAGGTGGTGCAGTACTCCAACACCAAGTCGCTTGGCAAGCTGCTCTACACCGAGTACCTCTACCCGGTTGAAATTGCAGCGGTGATCCTGCTCGTCGCCATGATTGCTGCCATTGCACTGACGCTGCGCCAGCGCAAGGACAGCAAGGCGATCAATCCTTCGGCGCAGATCCGCGTGCGCGCCAGCGACCGTCTTGAAGTGGTGAAGGTCGCCGCGACGCAAAAGCCGCTTGCGCAAGAGCCTGCACAGGCCGTAGTGGAGGAGAAGAAAGCATGACGCTGACGCTGGGCCATTTCCTTTCGCTGGGCGCAATGCTGTTTGCGCTTTCCGTGATTGGCATCTTCCTGAACCGCAAGAACCTCATCGTGCTGCTGATGGCCATCGAGCTGATGCTGCTGGCGGTCAACATGAACTTTGTGGCGTTCTCCTACTACCTGGGTGACATGCACGGGCAGGTGTTCGTCTTTTTCATCCTGACCGTGGCTGCGGCTGAATCGGCAATCGGGCTGGCCATCCTGGTGCTGCTGTTCCGCAACAAGACCAGCATCAACGCAGAAGACCTCAACACCCTCAAGGGTTGATGAGCTACCGGTATTCGCAAGGTCCTCAAGAATGAGTCAAACCCTCTCTGCTTCAACGCTTGTGGCGGTCCCGCTGGCCCCCCTGGCGGGCTCGCTGCTGGCCGGCGTTTTCGGCACCACGTTCGGCGGCAACCGGATTGGCCGCCGGCTCAGCCATACGCTTACGATTCTTGGCGTGCTGGTCGCGTTTGTCCTGTCCGCCATGACGCTCAAGAGCGTGGCGGTCGATGGCGCTACCTTCAACGAGACCCTCTACACCTGGATGGTCGTCGGTGGCCTCAAGATGGAGGTGGGCTTCCTCGTTGACAGCCTCACAGCCATGATGATGGTGGTCGTGACATTCGTATCGCTGATGGTGCACATCTACACCATTGGCTACATGCAAGAGGATGAAGGCTACAACCGTTTCTTCGCCTACATCTCCCTGTTCACGTTCTCGATGCTCATGCTGGTGATGAGCAACAACCTGCTGCAGCTGTTCTTCGGCTGGGAGGCGGTGGGCCTGGTGTCGTATTTGCTGATCGGTTTCTGGTTCAACAAACCGTCCGCCATTTTCGCGAACATGAAGGCCTTCCTGGTCAACCGCGTGGGCGACTTTGGCTTCATCCTCGGTATCGGCCTCATAGCGGCCTATGCGGGCACGCTGAACTACGGTGAAGTGTTTGCCAAGTCCAGCACACTGGGCGGCCTGGCTTTCCCAGGTACCGACTGGATGCTCATTACCGTGATCTGCATCTGCCTGTTCATCGGCGCCATGGGCAAGAGCGCACAGTTTCCGCTGCATGTGTGGTTGCCCGATTCGATGGAAGGCCCCACGCCCATTTCGGCGCTGATCCACGCCGCCACGATGGTGACGGCGGGCATCTTCATGGTCGCACGGATGTCGCCGTTGTTCGAGCTGTCCGACACGGCCCTGAACCTCATCCTCGTCATCGGTGCCATCACGGCGCTGTTCATGGGCTTTCTCGGCATCATCCAGAACGACATCAAGCGCGTGGTGGCCTACTCCACGCTGTCCCAGTTGGGTTACATGACCGTTGCCCTGGGTGCGTCGGCCTACTCGGTGGCGGTGTTCCATTTGATGACGCATGCGTTCTTCAAGGCGCTGCTGTTCCTCGGTGCGGGCTCGGTCATCATGGGCATGCACCACAACCAGGATATTCGCTGGATGGGCGGCGTGCGCAAGTACATGCCAATCACCTGGATCACCTCGCTGCTCGGCTCGCTGGCTCTGATCGGTACGCCGCTGTTCTCGGGGTTTTACTCCAAGGACAGCATCATCGAAGCAGTGCACTTCAGCCAGTTGCCTGCGGCTGGTTTTGCCCACTTTGCCGTGCTGGCGGGGGTATTCATCACGGCTTTCTACTCCTTCCGGATGTATTTCCTGGTTTTCCATGGCAAGGAGCGCTTCGATCAAAACCCGGACGCGCACCACGACGATCACCACGGACATGATGACCACCATCACCATGAACCCCACGAGTCGCCCTGGGTCGTGACGGTACCTCTCGTGCTGCTTGCCATCCCCTCGGTGGTGGTCGGGTTCTTGTTCATCCAGCCCATGCTGTTTGGGGACTTCTTCAAGGGCGTGATCTTCGTGGATGCCGCCAAGCACCCAGCGATGGCCAAGCTTGCGGAAATCTTCCATGGTCCGGTAGGGATGGCACTGCACGGTCTGCAGACCGCACCGTTTTGGCTGGCCCTTGCTGGTGTGGTGGCTGCGTACTACATGTACATGGTCAACCCTGCATTGCCTGCCGCCATCAAGGCCCGCGTGCAGCCGCTGTATGCGCTGCTGGAAAACAAGTACTACCTCGACTGGATCAACGAGAACATCCTGGCCCGTGGTGCGCGCGCATTGGGCCTGGGGCTGTGGAAGGGCGGGGACCAGACCATCATCGATGGTGCGCTGGTCAACGGCTCCTGGAAACTGGTTCGTGCTGTCGCTGGCGCTGTCCGCTACATCCAGACCGGCTTCGTCTTCCATTACGCGCTGGTGATGATTCTCGGGGTGTTTGCGCTGATGACCTGGTTTGTCTGGGGCGATGCCCTCGTGCGGCTCATCAAATAAGGAAAACAACAAAATGGGTTTGTTGAGTCTCGCCATCTGGACGCCGATTGCTTTCGGTACCGTGCTCCTTGCTCTGGGCCGGGATGAGCACGCCCGTGCGGTGCGCTGGATTGCTCTGCTCGGTGCGTTGATCGGCTTGTTGGTGACGGTGCCGCTGTACGACGGTTTCAAGCTGGGTACCGCTGCAATGCAGTTCGTGGAAAAGGCTGCGTGGATCGAGCGGTTCAACGTGAACTACCACCTGGGCGTCGATGGTATTTCTTTCTGGTTCGTGCCGCTGACTGCGTTCATCACCGTGATTGTGGTGATTGCCTCCTGGGAGTCGATCACGGAGCGCGTGAACCAGTACATGGGTGCCTTTCTGATCCTGTCGGGTCTGATGATTGGTGTGTTCAGTGCCCTCGACGGCATCCTGTTCTATGTGTTTTTTGAAGCCACGTTGATCCCGATGTACCTCATCATCGGGATCTGGGGTGGCCCCAACAAGATCTACGCCGCGTTCAAGTTCTTCCTGTACACGCTGCTCGGCTCGCTGCTCATGCTGGTTGCGCTGATCTTCCTGTACAACCAGTCCGGCGGCAGTTTTGACATTGCCACCTGGCACCAGTTGCCGCTCGGGCGCACGGCGCAGGCGCTGCTTTTCTTCGCCTTTTTTGCCGCCTTTGCCGTCAAGGTTCCGATGTGGCCTGTTCACACCTGGTTGCCCGATGTGCACGTTGAGGCGCCTACCGGTGGTTCTGCCGTGCTGGCGGCCATCATGCTGAAATTGGGTGCCTACGGTTTCCTGCGTTTTTCGATGCCGATTGCGCCTGATGCTTCCCGTGAATGGGCGTGGCTCATGATCGCGTTGTCGCTGGTGGCCGTGATCTATGTGGGCCTGGTGGCCATGGTCCAAAAGGACATGAAGAAGCTGGTGGCGTATTCGTCGGTGGCGCACATGGGCTTTGTCACGCTGGGTTTCTTCATCTTCAACCCCCTGGGCGTGTCGGGTGGCCTGGTGCAGATGATTGCGCACGGCTTTGTGTCGGGCGCAATGTTCCTGTCCATCGGCGTGCTGTATGACCGCGTGCATTCGCGTGAAATCGCGGCCTACGGTGGCGTGGTGAACACGATGCCCAACTTCACCGCGTTTGCATTGCTGTTCGCCATGGCCAACTGCGGCCTGCCCGGAACCGCCGGCTTCGTGGGGGAGTGGATGGTCATTCTCGGTGCTGTGAAGGCCAACTTCTGGATCGGTCTGGCGGCCGCCACGGCCCTGATCTTTGGCGCCGCCTACACCCTGTGGATGTTCAAACGCGTCTACCTCGGCCCTGTGGGCAACGACAACGTCAAGGGCCTTACCGACATCGACAGCCGTGAGTTCCTCGTGCTGGCGCTGCTTGGTTTGGCCACGCTGGCCATGGGGCTGTACCCGCGTCCCTTCACGGATGTGATGGACGCATCCGTGGCCGAGTTGCTCAAGCACGTCGCGCTGACCAAGCTGAACTGACCAGACCAGACTGAACTGAGAGATTCGAGATGATTGACAACATCAGCTGGCTTGCGATTTACCCCGAGATTGTGCTGTTGACCATGGCCTGCGTGATTGCGCTGGTCGACCTGGGTGTGAAGAGCAAACACCGCACGGGAACCTATGTCCTCACCATGCTCACGCTGGCGGTCGTCGCGGCCTTGCAGGCGATGTATGCGACCAGCGGCAACACCTTTTATGGCTTTGGCAACATGGTGGTGAGCGATGCGATGGGCAACTGGCTCAAGTGCTTTGCCACCGTGGCTGTGATGGTGACGCTGGTCTATAGCCGACCCTACGCCGCTGACCGCCAGATGATGCACGGCGGCGAGCTGTTCAGCCTGTCGATGTTTGCCCTGCTGGGCATGTTCATCATGATCTCCGGAAACAACTTCCTGGTGATCTACCTGGGGCTGGAGCTGATGACGCTGTCCAGCTACGCGCTGGTCGCACTCCGGCGGGACAACGCGACGGCCACCGAAGCGGCCATGAAGTACTTTGTGTTGGGCGCGATGGCCAGTGGCTTCCTGCTCTACGGTCTGTCGATGATCTACGGGGCCACAGGCTCGCTGGACATTGGGCAGGTGTTCAAGGCCGTCAATTCTGGCCAGATCCGCCACCAGGTGCTGGTTTTTGGTCTGGTGTTCGTGGTGGCCGGACTGGCCTTCAAGCTCGGCGTGGTCCCATTCCACATGTGGGTGCCCGACGTCTATCAGGGGGCGCCAACCTCTGCCACATTGATGATTGGCAGTGCGCCGAAGCTCGCGGCATTTGCCATCACGCTCCGGCTTCTGGTCGATGGCCTGCTTCCACTGGCGATCGACTGGCAGCAGATGCTGGGCGTGCTCGCGATTGGCTCATTGCTGGTGGGTAATCTTGCGGCCATCGCGCAGACCAACCTGAAGCGCATGCTGGCCTACTCCACGATCTCCCAGATGGGTTTCGTGCTGCTGGGTCTGATGTCGGGTGTGATCAACGGCAACGTGGATGCCACCGCCGTCGAGAACGCCTACAGCGCATCAATGTTTTATGTGATCACCTATGTGCTCACCGCACTGGCTGCATTCGGTGTGATCCTGCTGCTGGCCCGCGAGGGTTTTGAGAGTGAGGAAATTTCGGATCTTGCAGGTCTGAACCAGCGCAGCCCTCTGTACGCCGGTGTGATGGCGGTGTGCCTTTTTTCGATGGCCGGCATCCCCCCGATGGTCGGCTTCTATGCCAAGCTGGCAGTGTTGCAGGCGCTCATCGCATCCGGGCAGGGGCTCTACATCGCGCTTGCCGTGTTCGCCATGATCATGTCGCTGATTGGCGCGTTCTACTATCTGCGTGTGGTGAAGGTCATGTACTTTGATGAACCACTCACGGTCACGCATGTCTCGGCCCCGCTGGATGTTCGTATGGTGCTGTCGGTCAATGGCGCGCTGGTGCTCGGCCTGGGACTGGCGCCCGGGGGGCTGATGTCGCTGTGTGCCGATGCCGTGGTGCGCGCACTGGCAACTTGATGAGGCGCACGGCATGACGCCCGCGTTTGCTGCTGATGCGTGCGTGAGCGCTGGCAAGCCCGGCAGCAGCCCTGCTGAGCGCTGCGCTGAGGGCCCGGCAGACGCGTCTGTTCTGGCGTCTGCTTTTTATTGTGTTTCTGGGCTTGGTTTGCCATGTCTCTGACCGCATCCGTTTGGTTGGTGATCATTGCGGCGCTGATTGCCGCAAATCTCCCGTTCGTGAACCATCGCTGGTTGGTGGTCGGGCCGGTGGCCGTGCCGCAAAAGAAACTCGTGGTGCGACTGGTGGAACTGGTTTTGCTTTATCTGCTGGTGGGTGGCTTTGCCCTTTTGCTGGAGCGCCGCGCAGGACAGATTGCTCCGCAGGGCTGGGAGTTCTATGCTGTTACCGGCACCCTGTTCCTCACGCTCGCGTTCCCCGGGTTTGTCTACCGCTATCT
>JBKCTS010000540.1:0-4414 GCA_046318695.1 Acidovorax sp. | reverse complement strand
ACGTGTACCTGGCCTACGGCCGTGACCTGCAGGCCGAAGAAATCCTCAAGGAAGCGATCCGCCACAACCCCGCCCGTGTCTCCGTGCACGTGAAGCTTGGCGAGATCCATGCCAAACGGCAGGATCGAAAAGCCCTGGAAGCGGTTGCGGAAGACGTGTTCAAACTGACCCAGGGCGAGGGACCGGACTGGGTTCGGATCACCGATCTCGGCCGCGAGATTGATCCCGGCAACCCCCTCTACCAACCCGGTGGCCGGCCTGGTATGGCGGACGATGACATCCCCTCCATCCCACCCGGCGGCGTAGTCGCAACATATGCAGGGGCGGCGGCGAGTGCAGGTGCAGCGGGAGCAACTCCTCCAGACCTGGACCTGGATCTGGACCTTGACCTTCCCGGAGACGTTCTCACGGATGCACCGGCGCAGCCTGGCGGCTTTGCGTCCGCTACGGCTGCTGTAGCGACACGCCGTGAAGACAAACAGGCGAAGTCTGATGAGATTCCTACCGTCAGACCGGGGCTGGAAGCCGCCTCGCCAACCGCTTGGCCCACACCGGAGACCGCGCCAAGCCCCATCGCTCCGACACCCACGGCCGACACTCTGGACTTTCCGAGCGTGGATGAACTCCTGGATCTATCGTCCGGCCCCGCGCCACTGAACGCTGAACCCGTGGACTCCGCACCGATGTCGTTTGATCTGGGCGGGCTATCGCTCGACCTGAACACGCCTGCGCCACCCATGGCGCAACCCAAGGTCGAAGCGGCCCTGCCCTCGCAGGACGTGGTCGATGACGACGACGGATCCGCCGCTGCAAAGAGCGACCCGCTGGCAACCAAACTGGCCCTCGCCGAAGAGTTCAACGCCATCGGCGATACGGACGGCGCCCGGACGCTCATCGAAGAGGTTGTGTCCGAGGCCACGGGGGCGCTCAAGACGCGCGCCCAGCGGATGCTGGCCGACCTCGGCTGATGTACGGCATCCACCCGCCATCCGCCCCATCAGACCGCTGCCCTGTCGCCACCCCATGACCAGGGTGGCGCTGGGGGTGAGCTACAACGGGCAAGCCTACAGCGGATGGCAAAGCCAGCTCTCGGGCAACACCATCCAGGACAAGCTTGAAGCGGCGCTCGCGCGCTTTGCCACCCACCCGGTCAGCACCCTGTGTGCGGGGCGCACCGATGCAGGCGTGCATGGCCTGATGCAGGTGGTGCACTTCGATACGATGCTGGACCGCCCTGCCGCTTCGTGGGTGCGCGGAACCAACACATTTTTGCCACCCGACATTGCCGTCCAGTGGGCGCAGCCGGTTCCCGAGGACTTTCATGCTCGGGGCAGCGCAACGGCACGGCGCTACGCCTACGTGCTGCTTCAGTCGCCCGTGCGACCCAGCGTCGAAGCGGGCCGAGTGGGCTGGGTGTACCAACCGCTGGACCATGACGCCATGCTGCAGGCCGCATCGCATCTGGAAGGCGAACACGATTTCACTTCGTTCCGCGCATCGGCTTGCCAGGCCAAATCACCCGTGAAGACCCTGCGCTCCATCCGGATCACGCGCCGGGGAGCGCACAAGCCCCATCCCGAGCTGGCCTGGGCACCCTGCTACTGGCGCTTTGAATTCGAGGCCAATGCCTTTGTGCACCACATGATCCGCAACATCATGGGCTGCCTGGTCGCCGTTGGGCAGGGCGACAAGCCTTCCCACTGGATGGAGCAGGTGCTGCATGCCAAGTCGCGCGATGCGGCGGCGCCCACGTTTTCGCCGGACGGTCTGTATTTTTTGGGGCCGCTCTACGACGCCAGGTGGGGGCTGCCCGATCGCACGGCTGCGTATGATTGGCTTCCATGACACCCCAGACACGCACCCGCATCAAGATCTGCGGCTTGACTCGCGAACAAGATATCGACGCTTTGGTCGAAGCCGGCGTGGACGCAGTCGGCTTCAACATGTACCCGGGCAGCCCACGGTTCATTACCGTGGAGCGGGCCTGCGAACTGGCCAGGCGTTTGCCGCCCTTTGTGACGCCGGTTCTTCTGTTCGTGAACCAGTCGGCCGCGCATGTCATGGCCGCTTGCGAACGGGTGGCCGGCTCGGTGGCACAGTTCCATGGCGACGAAACGCCTGAGGAATGCCAGGTGGCCACGGCGCATGGAGCGCGACCCTACCTGCGCGCGGCACGCATTCCCCTTGGCGACGGTGCGACAGGGTTCGACCTCGTAAAATACTGCCATCAATATTCGCAGGCCCAGGCCATCTTGCTCGACGCCCATGTCGAGGGATTCGGCGGCGGCGGCAAGGCATTCAATTGGTCACTCCTTCCACCAAGCGTCAGCTCTCACCTCGTCTTGTCTGGTGGACTCACGCCTGCAAACGTGACCGATGGCATTTTGCAAGTCCGTCCGCGTTGTAAAACGCTGGCGGTTGATGTCAGCTCTGGCGTCGAGGCCGACGGCCCCGATGGCAAGCCCCTCAAAGGCATCAAGGACGCCTTAAAAATCCAACGCTTCGTAGCCGCCGTGCGCGCGGCCGATGCACAGCTTGCAAAGAATCTCCATGACCTCCTATCAGCAACCTGACCCAGCCGGCCATTTCGGGCCCTACGGCGGCAGCTTTGTCAGCGAAACTCTGACGCACGCCATACAGGAACTGCGCGACGCCTATGCGCGCTACCAGCACGATCCCGAGTTCCTCGCCGAGTTCAATTACGAGCTCAAGCACTTCGTGGGGCGGCCGTCGCCGATCTATCACGCCGCCCGGACCAGCCGCGAAGTGGGCGGGGCGCAAATTTATCTCAAGCGCGAGGACCTCAACCACACCGGTGCCCACAAGATCAACAACGTGATCGGCCAGGCCATGCTGGCCAAGCGCATGGGCAAGCCGCGCGTGATCGCCGAGACCGGCGCAGGCCAGCATGGCGTGGCCACGGCCACCATCTGCGCCCGCTACGGACTGGAATGCGTCGTGTACATGGGTGCCGAAGACGTCAAACGCCAAAGCCCCAACGTGTACCGGATGAAATTGCTCGGTGCCACGGTGGTCCCGGTCGAGTCGGGCAGCAAGACGCTCAAAGATGCGCTGAACGACGCGATGCGCGACTGGGTGGCCAACGTGGACAACACCTTCTACATCATCGGCACCGTGGCCGGCCCGCACCCCTATCCCATGATGGTGCGCGACTTCCAGAGCGTCATCGGCAAGGAGTGCATCGAGCAGATGCCATCGATGCTGGCCGACCAGAAAGTGCCCACGCAACAACCCGATGCAGTGATCGCCTGCGTGGGCGGCGGCAGCAATGCCATGGGCATCTTCCACCCCTACATTCCATTTGAAGGCACCCGCCTGATTGGCGTGGAGGCTGCGGGCGAAGGGCTGGAGTCGGGCCGGCAGTCTGCGTCGCTGCAAAAGGGCAGCGCCGGCGTGCTGCACGGTAACCGCACCTTCATCCTGCAAGATGAAAACGGGCAGATCACCGAAACCCACAGCATCAGCGCCGGGCTGGATTACCCCGGTGTGGGCCCCGAGCACGCATGGCTGCAGGAGATCGGCCGCGCCGAATACGTTGGCATCACCGACAGCGAGGCGCTGGAGGCTTTTCACTACCTGTGCCGCACCGAAGGCATCATTCCGGCGCTCGAATCCAGCCATGCTGTGGCCTATGCCATGAAGCTGGCCAAAACCATGCGGCCAAACCAGTCCATTCTGGTGAACCTCTCCGGCCGTGGCGACAAGGACATTGGCACCGTGGCCGACCTCAGCGGTGCCGATTTTTACTGCCGCCCGAGCTGCCAGGGCCAGTCGGTCAAGGGTGGCGAGCAGACCGTGAAGGTGTTGATCAAATGAGCCGCATCGACGCGACATTCGCAGCCCTGAAGGCCCAGGGCCGCAAGGCCCTGATTCCCTATATCACTGCTGGCTTTCCGTTTGCGGACATCACCCCGGCGCTGATGCACGGGATGGTGGAGGCCGGTGCCGATGTGATCGAACTCGGCGTGCCCTTCTCGGACCCCATGGCCGATGGCCCGGTCATCCAAAAGGCCGGCGAAAAGGCCCTGAGCCTGGGCGTTGGCATGACCCAGGTGCTGGAGTACGTGCGCGAGTTCCGCAAGCGCAACAGCGCCACCCCGGTGGTGCTGATGGGTTATGCCAACCCGGTGGAACGCTATGACCAGAGGCACGGTGCCGATGCCTTTGTGCGCGATGCAGCCGCGGCTGGCGTGGATGGCGTGCTCATCGTGGACTACCCACCCGAAGAATGCGAGACCTTTGCCGCCAGCCTGCGCGCACACGGCATGGACCTGATCGTCCTGCTGGCCCCAACCAGCACCGACGCACGGATGGCCCAGGTGGCCCGCGTGGCCAGCGGGTATGTGTACTACGTGTCGCTCAAGGGTGTCACGGGGTCGGGCGCGCTGGACAC
>JBKCTS010000539.1:0-6625 GCA_046318695.1 Acidovorax sp. | reverse complement strand
CGTTTAATGTGGACGTGGGAAGCAGGCGGCTGCGAAGGCTGAGGGGGATGGGAATGCCACCTCAGCGAGCAATCGTGTTTTCCCGCCGGACTTTGCGCTGCAATTGCAAAACGCCGTAAAGCAGCGCCTCGGCGGTGGGCGGACAACCGGGCACATAAACATCCACCGGCACGATGCGGTCACAGCCGCGCACGACGGAATAGCTGTAGTGGTAGTAGCCGCCGCCATTGGCACAAGAGCCCATGGAAAGAACCCAGCGGGGCTCAGACATCTGGTCATACACCTTGCGCAACGCGGGGGCCATCTTGTTGCACAGGGTGCCCGCAACAATCATCAAATCAGACTGGCGGGGGCTGGCACGGAAGACCTCTGCACCGAACCGCCCAATGTCATAGCGCGCCGCGGCCGCATGCATCATCTCCACGGCGCAGCATGCCAGACCAAACGTCATTGGCCAAAGCGATCCGGTTTTGGCCCAGTTCACCACCGAGTCGTAACTCGTGGTGATGAAGCCCTCCTTCATCACACCTTCAATCATTGCATCACCCTTGTTGCATCCGGCTCATTCCCAATCGAGCGCGCCCTTTTTCCACTCATAGGCGAACCCAACAACCAGAACAGCCAGAAAAATGACCACCGCCACGAAACCGGCCATACCAACTTCGTGGAGTGCGATTGCCCACGGAAACAGAAAGGCAATTTCGAGATCGAAAAGAATGAAGAGAATGGCCACCAGGTAGTAGCGCACATCGAACTTCATGCGCGCATCTTCGAAAGCCTCGAAGCCGCACTCGTATGGGGAATTTTTGGCATCATCCGGACGGTTCGGACCGAGGATGTAACCTAGCGCCAAGGGTACAACGCCGACGGCGATGCCAACCAAGATGAACAAGAGGACTGGGAGGTACTGATCGAGATTCATCTTGAGGAAGCGTCCACCGCTGTGTGCCAGCCAGGCGCCCTGGGCGGGAACGTAAGGGCAGGCCTTTGTTTGGTGCCGTCGGCGAGACTCGAACTCGCACAGCTTTCGCCACTACCCCCTCAAGATAGCGTGTCTACCAATTTCACCACGACGGCTGAATTTTGCGTCTGGATGGCGTGAGGACCTTGCGGTTTTGGCTTTCCAGACAATCCGAAATTTTACCCCGGAAAAACCCTGCTCCAAGCCCGAGCAGGCTTTTTCGTAAAAGTTTATTTGGTAGGAATCTGCGCTGCACCCGAGGCTGCGACCGCAGGGGCCATCGCAGCACCAGAGGCAGGAGCGACCGGTGCGGGAGCCACTGCGGCAGGGGCCTCCAGCACACTCCCAGAACCTGCTGGTCGGGAGTTACCGAAGTAGGCCAAAGCGAGGGTCGCCACAAAGAACACCGCAGCAAGCACTGCAGTGGTCCGCGACAGGAAGTTCGCACTTCCACTTGCGCCGAACAAGCTGCCCGAACTACCGCCGCCAAACGCAGCCCCCATGTCAGCACCCTTACCGTGCTGGATCAGGATCAGTCCAATCATCCCGAGGGCCGTCAACATCTGTACAGCCAGCACCACATTCACGATCACGTTCATTGCCTGTTCACTCCTGATTGAATAGTTGGAGCAGCCATCGCACTAGCGGGCTGCATGGATGATCTGCAAAAAGTCAGCGGCCTTGAGCGACGCGCCGCCAATGAGCCCGCCGTCAACGTCCCGCTGTGCGAGCAGCTGCGCTGCGTTGGCTGCGTTCATGCTTCCGCCGTACAGCAATCGAATACGGTCGGCATGCTCGCTGGCAGCGGCCAGTTGGGTACGCAGCACGGCATGCACCGCCTGGGCCTGCTCTGGCGTTGCAGTGCGACCTGTGCCAACAGCCCAGACAGGCTCGTAAGCCACAACAATCTCGCTGATGCAATGGCCATTGAGGTGAATGACCGCCGCGAGCTGGCGCTTGACCACGGCCTCGGAGTCACCCGCTTCGAACTCTTGCAGCGTCTCACCCACGCAAACAATGGGCGTGATGCCAGATGCCAACGCACGTTGCGCTTTGCGTGCCACCACGACGTCGGATTCGCCGTGATACTGTCGGCGCTCGGAATGCCCCACCAGCACGTAACGGACGCCAAAATCCTTGAGCATCGACGCGGATACTTCACCGGTATAGGCTCCCGATTCATGCACCGACACGTCCTGTGCCGCCAATGCAATCGCCGAACCGGCGACAAGACTCTGAACCTGCGCAAGATAGGGTGCTGGCACTGCCACCGTGACATCACATTGCGCGTCGGTCAGGCCAGTCACGATGGGCGCCAGCAACGACTGATTGGCGGCCAATCCGCCGTTCATCTTCCAGTTGCCTACTATTAGTTTTTTCTTAGATTGCATGGTCATCACCACGTCAAAACGATCTTGCCGGTGTGCTCACCGGATTCCATCAGGGCATGCGCCTTGGCTGCGTCAGCCGCAGCAAACGTGCAGTGAATCACGGGCTTCAACACACCGGTTGCCAGCAGCGGCCATACGTGCTGCCTGAGGGCGCGCGCAATCTCGCCCTTGAACGCAACAGACCGCGGTCGCAGGGTGGATCCGGTGATGGTCAGACGGCGACGCAACACATGGGCTGCATTGAACCCGCTCTTGATGCCGCCCTGGACTGCAATGATCACGATGCGCCCATCCTCGGCAAGGCATTCAACCTCGCGGGCCACGTAATCGCCCCCCACCATATCGAGCACCACATCCACCCCTTTACCGCCGGTGATGCGCATGGCTTCGGCCACGAAATCCTGGGATTTGTAGTTGATTGCATGGTGCGCACCGATCGACAGACAGGCCGCGCACTTGGCATCGCTGCCAGCCGTTGCGATCACCGTCGCACCAAAAGCGCGCGCAAGCTGAATGGCCGTCACCCCGATGCCACTGGTACCGCCCTGGATGAGCAAGCTCTCGCCCGACTTGAGCCGCCCGCGGTCAAACACGTTGCTCCACACGGTAAAAAAAGTCTCTGGCAACGATGCCGCCTCGACATCGCTCAGGCCGCCCGGTACCGGCAGACACTGGGCCACCGGAGCAACACACCACTGCGCATACCCACCACCAGCGACCAGGGCGCAGACACGGTCACCCACGCGAATCCCGGCCTCGGCCATGGCAGAGGCATCGCCGGATTCCACGACCCCCGCAAGCTCCAACCCCGGCAAGTCCGACGCACCGGACGGCGGCGCATACTGGCCCAGGCGCTGAAGAACGTCTGGGCGATTGATGCCGCTGGCGCTCACGCGGATGAGCAGTTCGCCCGGGCCAGCCTGCGGTACAGGCCGCTCGCCCAAGCGCAGGACTTCCGGCGCTCCAAACGAGGTGATTTCTACCGCGTGCATGATGCCGCTCATGGTTCCTTCAAATGATTTTGAGGCCTTACGCTTGCTAGACAAGCACTAGGCACTATCATTTCAATAGCAATTGTTGGCAAATGGGTCAGCATCCATCAACGGGCCGCCTGTTCGGACAAGCCTGCAGACGGCCTGGCCCCTTACTGCTGCTGCTGTTGCTGTTGCTGCTCGGCAGGATGGCGCTCGCGGCGTGGTTCGCGGTCACCGCGCTCAGCCGGTGCCGGTCGATCGCTGCTTCCCGCCGGACGGTCCGCCAGCACCTTCATTGACAGCTTCACGCGACCCTTTTCGTCCGTCTCCATGACCTTGACCTTGACGATCTGGCCTTCGGTCAGGTAGTCCGAAACCTTCTCCACGCGTTCGTGGGCGATTTGGCTGATATGCAAGAGACCATCCTTGCCAGGCAGCAGGTTGATCAGTGCCCCAAAATCAAGGATCTTGGTGACAGGGCCTTCATAGACCTTGCCGATCTCCACTTCAGCGGTGATCTGTTCGATACGGCGCTTGGCTTCATCGGCCTTGGTACTGTCGGTGGCGGCGATCGTGATCGTGCCGTCTTCCTCGATGTTGATCTGGCAGCCAGTTTCCTCAGTCAGTGCGCGGATCACGGCCCCACCCTTGCCGATCACGTCGCGGATCTTTTCGGGGTTGATCTTCATGGTGTACAGCTTGGGGGCGAAGTTTGACACCTCGGTCTTGGCTTCAGCCATGGCTGCCTGCATCTTGCCAAGGATGTGGATCCGGGCTTCCTTGGCCTGCGCCAGAGCGACCTGCATGATCTCCTTGGTAATGCCCTGGATCTTGATGTCCATCTGCAAAGCCGTGATGCCCGCCGTGGTACCAGCGACCTTGAAATCCATGTCGCCCAGGTGATCCTCATCACCCAGGATGTCGGTCAGGACGGCAAACCGGTTGGCATCCTTGATCAAACCCATCGCGATACCTGCGACGTGCGCCTTCATGGGCACGCCAGCGTCCATCAGCGACAGGCAGCCGCCGCACACCGACGCCATCGACGAAGAGCCATTGGACTCGGTGATTTCCGACACCACACGCATCGTGTAGGGGAACTCTTCCTTGGTCGGCAGCACCGCGACCAGCGCGCGCTTTGCCAGACGGCCGTGCCCGATTTCGCGCCGCTTGGTCGACCCCATGCGACCCACTTCGCCGGTTGCGAAGGGAGGCATGTTGTAGTGCATCATGAAGCGGTCCTCGTACTCACCGGCCAGCGCGTCAATGCGCTGCGCATCGCGCTCGGTGCCAAGCGTCGTCACCACCAGGGCCTGGGTTTCGCCACGCGTGAACAGGGACGAACCATGGGCGCGTGGCAGCACGCCGCCGCGGATCTCAATGGGGCGCACCGTGCGGGTGTCGCGACCGTCGATACGGGGCTCGCCCGCCAGGATCTGGCTGCGCACGATACCGGCTTCGATATCAAACAGCATGCCTTCGACCTTCACGGCATCGAACTCCACGCCCTCAGCCTTCAAGGCCGCCATCACAGACGCATAGGCCTCACGGCAGGCCTGGGTGCGGGCTTGCTTGTTGCGGATCTGATAGGCTGCGCGCAGCTTGTCGTCGGCCAGCGCGCCCACCTTGGCAATCAGTGCCTCGTCCTTGGCCGGGGCTTCCCACTGCCACACGGGCTTGCCCGCATCGCGGACGAGTTCATGGATGGCGTTGATGGCCACGTTGCCCTGCTGGTGCCCAAATACCACCGCGCCCAGCATGACCTCTTCGGAAAGCTGCTGCGCCTCCGACTCCACCATCAGCACAGCCGCTTCGGTGCCCGCGACGACCAGGTCCATCTGCGAATTCTTGCGAGCCGTCTGCCCAGGGTTCAGCACATACTCACCATTGATATAGCCCACGCGGGCAGCACCAATGGGGCCGGTGAACGGAATACCCGAAATAGCGAGGGCCGCGCTCGTCGCGATCAGTGCGGCAATGTCCGCATCAACTTCAGGATTGAGCGAAACCGTGTGGACGACCACATGGACTTCGTTGAAGAAGCCCTCGGGAAACAGCGGACGGATCGGGCGGTCGATCAGGCGGCTGGTCAGCGTTTCATGCTCGCTGGGCTTGGCCTCGCGCTTGAAAAAGCTGCCGGGAATCTTGCCTGCAGCGTATGTCTTTTCGATGTAATCCACCGTCAGCGGGAAGAAGTCTTGCCCGGGCTTGGCCGACTTCGATGCCACTACCGTAGCGAGCACCACGGTATCGTCAATGTTGACGAGCACGGCGCCAGAAGCCTGGCGCGCGATTTCACCAGTTTCCATGATGACGGTTTTGTCACCCCATTGGAAAGTTTTGGTGATCTTGTTGAAAATGCTCATATTCTGCTCCTAATGTGATAGCTGGCAGCAAGCTGCCAGATTGAGACCGGAGAGCAATTCAGAACACGATGCCATTCCAGTGGTACCACCCGCCACAACCCGGCGTGACACCATTGGAATGACACAGCTTCGCTCTGTTTAACGTCTCCGAAGTAAAAAACGCCTGAGCTAGCGGACTAACCCAGGCGTTTTTGCGCGCAGTTCAGCTTACTTGCGCAGACCCAGCTTCGCGATCAGGGCCGTGTAGCGGTCAGCGTCCTTGGCCTTCAGATAGTCCAACAGCTTGCGACGACGACTCACCATGCGCAGCAGGCCACGGCGACCGTGATGGTCCTTGGCATGCGTCTTGAAGTGGGGGGTCAATTCGTTGATGCGAGCGGTCAGCAGGGCCACTTGCACTTCTGGGCTGCCGGTATCGTTAGCGGCGCGGGCGTTGGCCTTGACGACTTCAGCCTTGATGGAGGATGCGATCATTGTTTTTCCTTGGATTAGGGCCCGCACGCAACGGTAGCTGGCCCGTGGTTTTTACTTGCGCCAGCAGCTGGAACGGCCGCAGGCGTGCGTCTTGCACCATGCAAAACCCGCTAATTATAGCCTTGACAACCATTGGACCTTGCCAAGCTGCATGCAATCGAGAAAACTTGCACTAAAACCCCACCAACCACCGAAAGCCGCCAATGACTCAAGCCTATGCAAACCCAGCGCGCAGACTTATCAGCCTTTCGCAGCCAAGCATCTTTTCCTCTCTATCCGCGATCACGCTCGCCTTGTTCTTGCTTTCAAGCCCCGAAATCGCACAGGCCAAAAACACCAAAGACGGCAAAACGGCCTCGGCAAGCCGATCCGCAAAGAAGAAAGGCGTGAGCAAAACACCCCCCCAACAAAGCAGCTCTGAGGAAACACGTGCCGAGCGTGATCGGAGAATGTATAGGG
>JBKCTS010000538.1:0-1403 GCA_046318695.1 Acidovorax sp. | reverse complement strand
CAGCTGGCGTGGGCGGCCGATCGTGTCCTCGGGGTCGCCGATCAGTTCGTTGAGCTGGGCGATCCAGCCCACGGGGCGTGCCAGGGCAAAGATCCCGGTGAACAAATTCACTGGAATGCCGATGGCGCGCTGCACGATGCCCGAGTAGAAGTCCACATTCGGGTAAAGCTTGCGCTGCACAAAGTAATCGTCTTCCAGGGCGATTTTCTCCAGTGACTTGGCCAGCTTGAACAGCGGGTCGTTTTCCAGACCCAGCTCGGCCAGCACTTCATTGCAGGTTTCCTGCATGAGCTTGGCGCGAGGGTCATAGTTCTTGTAGACGCGGTGCCCAAAGCCCATCAGCTTCACGCCGGAGTTCTTGTCCTTGACCTGCTTGATGAACTCGCCAATTTTCTCGACACCGCCCTGGGCCTGGATGTCGTGCAGCATGTTCAGGGCCGCCTCATTGGCGCCGCCGTGTGCGGGCCCCCACAGGCAGGCCACGCCCGCGGCAATGGCTGCAAACGGGTTGGTGCCGGACGAGCCGCACAGGCGCACGGTCGAGGTCGAAGCATTTTGCTCGTGGTCGGCGTGCAGGATGAAGATACGGTCCAGAGCTCGCTCGAGTACGGGGCTGACCTTGTACTCTTCGCAGGGCGTGCCGAACATCATGCGCAGGAAGTTGCCCGAGTAGCTCAGACTGTTCTGCGGATACATATAGGGCTGACCTACGCCGTACTTGTAAGCCATGGCAACCAGCGTCGGCATCTTGGCGATGAGGCGGATGGCGGCGATCTCGCGGTGCTGCGGGTTGTTGATGTCTGTACTGTCGTGGTAGAAAGCCGACAGCGCGCCCACCAGACCGGTCAGCACCGCCATCGGGTGGGCGTCACGGCGGAACCCCCGCAGAAAGAACTGCATCTGCTCGTTGACCATGGTGTGGTTGGTCACGAGCTTGTGAAAAGCGGTTCTCTGCGTCTCATTGGGCAGATCGCCGTTGAGCAGCAGGTAACAGGTGTCCAGGTAGTCGCAGTGAGTGGCCAGCTGCTCGATGGGGTAGCCACGGTACAGCAGCTCGCCCTTGTCACCATCGATGTACGTGATGGCCGACTGCGTTGCCGCCGTCGACAGAAAACCCGGGTCGTAGGTGAACATGCCCGTCTGCGCATACAGCTTGCGGATATCAATCACGTCCGGACCGATGCTGCCCTGGTAGATCGGCAGGTCCACGCTGGGGCTGCCGTTGCTGAAGGACAGGGTGGCTTTGTTGTCAGCTAGCTTCATTGTGATTTTCCTTAGGTTTTGCCGATGATCATCCGGTGTGGTGTGGCTGGGCCATCAGGCCCCAAGCTCTGGGGTGCGGCCGCTTTTGCGCAGCATCGTTAGCACTTCATGGACCTCGGGCGCATCCAGCAAGTCCTTGG
>JBKCTS010000537.1:0-4146 GCA_046318695.1 Acidovorax sp. | reverse complement strand
CGCGGCGCCGCCAGTCAGCAGGGCAAAGACCGTGCTGGCAATCAGGCCGATCGCCACCATGTCCTGCAGGCGGCTGAGCATGTGACCGGGGGCCATCACGGTGCTGGCATCAAAAGCGAGCTGCTGACTCATGGCCAGCTGCAGCCGCGCCATCAGCTGGGGGGCCAGCATCATCAGACACGCTGCGCCCGCCCCCAGGATGGCCAGATGTGCCAGATCTCGCGATCGGGCTCCCTGTCCGTCTTGGCGCGCTTTTTGAAGCTTGCGTTCTGACGCGGGTAGGCTTTTTTCTTGGCTGGAGTCCATGATGGCATGACGGCTGGTGTCATGCCATTGTCGTGAGCGACCCCGAAATCTAAAGGAGAAAAAAGGGGCCCGAGGGCCCCCTTTTCAGTGGTGGGTTTGACGCCCGTGGCGGGGTCCGGGGACTCAGGCTTTCAAAAGCCCAAGCTCGCGAGCAGATCGTCCACCTGGGACTGATCCGTCACCACGTCAGGGTTCTTATCGGCGTTGACCACGGGCCCCTGGAGGTGTTTGGACGGCTCAGGCGTGACCACTGGCGAGTTTGGCGGGGCGGTCTGAATGAGCAATTGCACGAGCTGCTCTTCAATAGTGGCTGCTAAGCTCACCACCCGGGCAATCACCTGACCGGTAAGGTCATGGAAGTCCTGGGCCATCATGATCTCGGTGAGGTGCATGTCAGCCTCCTTGGTGACGCGCTCCACATCCTTCACGAAGTTCATGATGTCCCCCCGGGCAACTGCTGCCACGGGGTCTTTCATCAGGGAGCCCGTCACACGGCGGGTCTCCCCAGCAATGTATTCATGCTGTGCCTTGGCCTGCTCCACACGGCTAAGGACCTTTTCTGCCGCCTCTCCCGTGAGCCGCGCGATGTAATTGAGTCGGCTCTGCGCATCGGGCAATTCGCCCATGGACCCGCGCAGCTTCTCGGCAAATCCCAGTTCGTTGAGCGAATCGTGAAGTTGCCGAGTCAAAATTCCTATCTTTTGGTGAACATCGATAGGCAGGCTGTTATTTGAAGTGTCTTCCATGATGTCATAGCCCCATCTTTTTGAGGATCAAGGTCACTTTTTCTTCCAGCGTCGCCTTGGTGAAAGGTTTGACGATATACCCCGCGGCGCCACCCTGCGCCGCCGCAACGATATCTTCCTTGCGCGCTTCCGCGGTCACCATCAGCACGGGAAGGTGCTTGAGCTTGTCGTCCTTCTTGATCTCGGCCAACAACTGAAAGCCGTTCATGTTGGGCATGTTGATATCCGTGACCACGAAGTCGAACTTGCTGTTGCGCAGCTTGTTCAGAGCGGCCACGCCATCTTCGGCCTCATCGGCGTCAGCAAAACCGCTTTCTTTGAGCAGATTGCGCACGATGCGCCGCATGGTGGAAAAATCGTCAACGATCAAAAAGCGAAGGGCAGTGGTCACTTGGGACCCTTTCGGTCGGAAATGGCTAGAGGTATTGTCGTGTGAGGAGTCATTAGTGACAAGTCGTAACTACTGCCTCGGCTGGGTGGGGTTTTCCCGGTTTCCATTTGTCAATTCTGCGGGAGTGATCTCGGGTAGGAGTTTGCCCATCAGTCGTTCCTCAGCTTCACGGGTCAGTACCGTGATGGTAATACGCCGGTTCGTCGGGGATCGCGGATTCGCGGGCTCCAGCAGATCGCTGGCGGCCAGACCCACAACGCGGCTCAGTTTAGCGTCTGGCATGCCAGCGGTGACCAATTCGCGACGGGATGCGTTGGCGCGGTCGGCAGACAACTCCCAGTTGCTGTAGCCGCGTTCGCTGTTTCCATAGGGGACCGCATCCGTATGGCCTGCCAGGCTGATCCGGTTTTCGACATTCACCAAGGCCGCGCCGATTTCCCTCAGGATGTCCCGCATGTAGGGTTTTACCAACGCACTTCCGCTGTCGAACATCGGGCGGTTCTGGTCATCGATGATCTGGATTTGCAGTCCGTCCGGCGTGATGTCGATACGGATTTGCGATTTGTATTCGTTCAGCCGTGGGTTTTCGGTGATCAGGGCATCGATTTTTGCTTCCAGCGCCTTGATGCGTTCCAGGTCCTGCTTGGCCTGCTCTCCGCGCGCCGCTTCCAGGCTCATTTGGCGGTGGCGGGATTGCTCCGACTCGGATCTGCGCATTTGTCCACGCGCCTTGGACAGATCATTGCCGCCGCCGGGGATCACGGTTGAGCTGTTGCCCGAGCCGTCTCCGCCGGTCATGGCCACCTTGACCGGCGACTGGAAATACGAAGCGATGCCTTGCAGATCGCCCTTGGCCGTCGAGCCCAGCAGCCACATCAGCAGGAAAAAAGCCATCATCGCGGTCACAAAGTCCGCATAGGCGATCTTCCAGGCACCGCCATGCACTGCGTGGCCCCCCTTCTTGGGGCGCTTGATGATGATCGGTTGAAGCTTTTTGTCTGCCATCGATGCCAAGGGTCAATGCGCCCATGGCGCCTATTTCTTGCCTTTCACGTGCCCCTCCAGCTCCGTGAAGCTGGGTCGATCACCAGAGAACAATACCTTGCGACCGAATTCGATGGCGGTCGCCGGGTTGTAGCCCTGCATGCTGGCCAGCAGCGTTGACTTGATGCACTGCAGCTCCTTGGCGGCATCTTCGGTTTTTTGTTCAACCAGACCCCCCAGAGGCTCGACCACGCCGTAGGCCAGCAAAATCCCCAGGAAGGTACCCACCAACGCCGATCCGATCATGCCACCCAGGACTGCCGGTGGCTGGCCCACGGACCCCATGGTGTTCACCACCCCCAGCACGGCCGCCACGATGCCGAACGCGGGTAAGGCGCCCGCCAGCCGCGCGAGTGCGGCGACCGGGCCATGGGCCTCCTGGTGGTGGGTTTCGATTTCGCTGTCCATCAGAGCTTCGATTTCGTGCGAATTGAGATTACCAGACACCATCATGCGCAGGTAGTCGGTCGTGAACTCGATCACATGGTGGTCGCTGCCTACCGTGGGGTATTTCTTGAAGATATCGGATTCGCCTGGATTCTCAACATCCTTTTCAATGGCCATCAGCCCTTCCTTACGGGCCTTTTGCAGGATTTCATACAGCATGGCCATCAATTCCAGGTATCGGGCCTTGGTGTACTTGGATCCCTTCATGGCCATGGGGATGGCCTTGAGCGTGGCCTTGATGACCTTGGGCTGGTTGTTCACCACAAACGCACCCAGCGCACCGCCCAAAATGGTGACGATTTCGAACGGAAGCGCCTTGAGGATGACGGTGATGTTGCCGCCATGCAGGATGTAGACGCCAAAGATGCAGCCCAGGCAGACGATGTAACCGATGATGACTAACATGCGGATGCGGTGATTACGGTGGCGTTAGCCGCCTTTCGGGTTGAATGGCACAGGGGCTGTGGTAAACCCTGCCTTGGCTTCACTGTATCGGATTGTGCGCGAATCAAAACGCAGAGCAATCGGCAAACCACCCCCCTCTTAGAAGTTTGGACGACGCGCGCCCCGGGGGGCGGTCAGGCCACTGTACCGCCCGCTGGCCTGGTTTTTCCCGCTTTTCACCGCTTCAGGCGCGTGCAAGGTGTTTATCCTGTTGATCGGGCGCCCCGACACTGCGGTTGGGGCCAGCAGACATAAGGCAGGTGAATGCGAGCAACCATGGTCAACGAAAATCCAGCGGCGGAAGGCGCGACGGGTCAGGAGCCATCGACTCCGCCCGCTCTGCCGTCCACGGTGCAGGCCCTGTTGCGACAAACCATGGACCTGGCCCTCAGTTGCCATCGCGCCCGCAATCTGGAGCAGGCCGAAGAGCTCTACCGGGCTGTGTTGAGTCTGGAGCCGGCCCATCCTGACGCCAACCACAATCTGGGAGCGATTGCCGTCGAATGCGGCCAGTTTCTTGCGGCTGTTCCGTGCTTTCAGGCGGCGTTGCAGGCCGACCCAAAAAACCGCCAGTACTGGGTCAGTCTGGTCGATGCCCTGATTCAGGCAAAAGAGTGGGCCCTGGCAGAGGACATTCTGGAGGACGCCCGCTGCGCAGGGCTTGCGGGCGACGCCGCTGGCGAGCTGGTGGAGCGCCTGGTCGAGGCTGCGATCGAGCGCGCCCTGAAGGCCCTGCCCAAGCTGGGGCGCCTGGCGCCGGTGGAGCAG
>JBKCTS010000536.1:0-3613 GCA_046318695.1 Acidovorax sp. | reverse complement strand
GCTCTTCGTCGCTTTGTCGTAGGATGGGTTCGCCGCGCTGGGATGTGCCTGCGTTGACCAGTTCGGTGCGCGTTGCCCCGGCGGGTGCCGCCTCGGCCAGGGACCGCAGCCACTGACCGAGTTCGGCATTGGTCGTGAAGGCACGTCGGTCGCGCCCCAGCCCCGGGGTGTCGTAAGTGATTGGCGGTTCGGGGAACCGTGCGGCCACTGCGGCGTTGTATGGTGCCGCTGCGATCGGTGCTTCGTCCTGCACTACCATATTCGGGCGTGGAGCCAGCGGGCGGGCCACCGCCCCGGCATTCGGCATGCCCAGCGGTGCGGGCACGACGGTGGCACGCTGGACCGACGGCAGGGGTGCTGGGGGTGAAGATTTTGGGGGCGTGACCGCACCAGGGCCGGAGGGCCAGGGCGGCAGCGGTGTGCTGGTGCAGGCGCACAGCAACAGGGCTGCGGCAAGCGTGGCCACCGCCGGGCGCGTCACAACGCCTAGCCCGGGAACACCCCAGGCTGGGGCTGTGATGCAGTTGGGCAGGGCTGACGGGCGGGGGATGTGCGGGGTCATGGCGGGTGACGGTAATGCGGTGTTCAGAGGCGGCAGTAACGTTGGGATGTTACCTGCGGGGTTGAAGCCGCCATGCGCTGCATACATCCGGTTGCAAACGGCCATGCACCGCGCCAGCCGGTGTGGCACGCGCTCACTCGCTCCGGGCTGAGCGGCTTACCGGGGCACACACTTGTCGTTGCGATGACCGTCTGCGCCGGGCACGGGTCAGCCGATCGGACGCTCAAAAGGCCTTGAGATCGACAGCGATGAGCGCCTTGCGGCTGCCTGCCACCGCCATCGCCGCACCTGGCGTCTTGAGGATCAGCGCCCGTAAGAGCCGCGAGAACCGCCCGGCCCGCGAGGCCCGTTGCCCCGGCCACCGCCGCCGCCGCCCGCGCCGGATCCACCACCATAACCGCTGCCTCCAGCACTGCGGTAACCACCGCCACTGCCGCGCCGGCCACGTTCGGCCATGCTGTCTACGCTGGTACGCATCGGGTCGGGTTGCCCGCCTGAACCGCCGCGGCCAGCATTGCGGTGGCCAGGATTGCTGTGACCCATGTGGGTGCCCAGATGGGCATTAGGACGTGGCGGCTGGGCATCGTCGAACCGGTTGCCACCGCCCTCGCTGCGTGGGCCTCGGCCCCGTGGTGCTGCCGGTTGTGCGTGGGGGCGTGGGCCTGCGCCTTGTGCACCGCGACTGCCACCATTAGAGCGACCGCCGCCTGAGGCATTGCCGCCGCTGCCTGACCTGGCACCGCGTTCGCTTTGGGGCTGACCCTGGCCCGCCTTGTTGGTGCGGATTCGGTCCATCATCTCGCTGCGTGCCGCCTTGGCCGCGGCCTGCATCACCTCGCGACTCGGGGGCTTGCCGGCGCCGCCCCAGATGGTTTGGCGACCCATTGCAATGGGCTCGGCCTTTTCGCCTGGCTCGGGACCGAAGCCTTCGATGACCTGCACCGGAATTTGCTGCTTGGTGAAGCGTTCAATGTCCATCATGAAGCCTTCTTCGTCCATGCAGACCAGGCTGACAGCCTCACCGGTGGCGCCCGCGCGGCCTGTGCGGCCGATGCGGTGCACATAGTCTTCCGAGACGTTCGGGATTTCGTAGTTCACGACATGCGGCAGGTCATCAATGTCGATGCCGCGCGCGGCAATGTCGGTGGCCACCAGCGCGCGGATATCGCCGCTCTTGAAACCAGCCAGGGCCTGTGTGCGCGCGCTCTGGCTTTTGTTGCCGTGCAGGGCCATGGCTTGCACGCCGTTCTTGGTCAGGAATTCAGCCACGTTGTTTGCGCCGAACTTGGTGCGGGTGAACACCAGCACCTGGCTCCAGTTGTGCTGCTGGATGATGTGCAAAAGCACCTGCTTTTTCTTTCCACGCCCCACAGGGTGGATAACCTGCGAGATGCGTTGCACCGTGGTGTTGCGCGGCGTGACCTGGATGCTTTGCGGATTCCTGAGCAAGGTTGCAGCCAGCTCGCGGATCTCGTCGCTGAATGTGGCCGAGAACAGCAAGCTCTGCTTGTCCTTTGGCACCAGGGCCAGCACCTTCTTGACGTCGTGGATGAAGCCCATGTCCAGCATGCGGTCGGCCTCGTCGAGCACCAGTACCTGTACGGTCGAGAGGTCCAGGAAGCCCTGCTGCTGCAGGTCGAGCAAACGCCCCGGTGTTGCCACCAGAATATCAACGCCGCGCTTGATGCGGTCGATCTGAGGGTTCATGCCCACGCCGCCAAAAACGACGGTGGAGTTGATGTCCAGATACTTTCCGTATTCGCGCACCGACTCTTCGACCTGGGCGGCCAACTCACGGGTGGGCGTGAGCACCAGGGCGCGGATGCCCTTGCCGCCGAATTTGTTCTTGGGCGCGGCGCCCTGCGACAGAAGGTGCAGGATGGGGAGGGTAAACGCTGCGGTCTTGCCGGTGCCCGTCTGCGCGCCAGCCAGGAGGTCGTGACCTTCCAGAACGGCGGGAATGGCTTGTGCCTGGATGGGAGTTGGGGTCTCGTAACCCGTTTCGTGCACTGCTTTCAGGAGGGCAGGTGCCAGCTTTAGTTCGTCAAATGTCATTTAGTTGAATGCGTCCGTCCGGGACGCTGGGTATCGGCCTGTCGAACAACCCATGGGGTTGCCGAGCCAGTCATCAGGCAGATGAGGTTCAAGAGTGGGAGCCCGGAAGCGGGTGCTGCCTTCGTCCCCAGCGGTGTGCTGATGCGGCGCGCAACTGGAGCGCGCCGCATGCGTATTGTCGCATGGCCCGATAATCACCGGCTTGGCAACCCCTGCGGTTCCACTTGGCGGCCCCCTGCCATGCCACCGCCGGGACCCTGAAACGGCTTTTATGCAGATCTTCTGCCCACCTTTGTAAGTCTAATTTCCCCATGGCTCAATACGTTTATTCGATGAATCGCGTCTCCAAGACGGTGCCGCCCAAGCGCCAAATCTTGAAAGACATTTCGCTCTCGTTCTTCCCTGGTGCCAAGATTGGTGTTCTGGGGCTCAACGGCTCGGGCAAATCGACCTTGCTCAAGATCATGGCGGGGGTGGACAAGGAGATTGAGGGCGAGGCCATCCCCATGCCGGCCATCAAGATCGGCTACCTGCCCCAGGAACCGCAGCTCAACCCCGAGCACACGGTGCGCGAGAGCGTCGAGGAAGCCATGGGCGAGGTATTTGCCGCCAAGGCCAAGCTCGAAGATGTGTATGCCGCCTACGCAGAGCCCGACGCCGACTTTGATGCACGGGCCGCCGAACAGGCACGTCTGGAAGCCATCATTGCCACCGCTGGCACCGACTCAGAGCACCAGCTTGAGATCGCGGCCGACGCGCTGCGCCTGCCGCCGTGGGACGCGAAGGTGGGCCTTCTGTCTGGTGGTGAAAAGCGTCGCATCGCCTTGTGCCGTCTGCTGCTGTCCAAGCCCGACATGCTGCTGCTGGACGAGCCGTCCAACGATCTGGATGTGGAAACCCTGCGCGCGCTGGAGGATGCGCTGCTGGAGTATGCTGGCACGGTGTTGGTTATCAGCCACGACCGCTGGTTCCTCGACCGCATCGCAACGCACATCC
>JBKCTS010000535.1:0-1627 GCA_046318695.1 Acidovorax sp. | reverse complement strand
TCGTGCTGTTTGAGCACGGTGCCAATGACCGACGCAATGCAGATCACTGTCAGCAACGAGATCGAAAACCGCATCGAAGAGAGCAGTTCGATCGCAGCGCGCAGGGCCTGGGAGCCGGACCGGACGCGAAGGCCCTGGGTGTTGTCGGACATGGATGGATGGGGCTACGGACGCGAAACAAAAAGGGCGGGCCATCTGCGCGATGGGCCCGCCCTTTTTGGGTTTGTTATTGGCGGTTGGTTCCGTGCAGCCAGGTGCCAATTTTTTGGCACCTGGCTGCAGAGGTCAGCGCAGGCCAGCGATGTAATCGGCCACGGCGCGGATTTCTTTGTCGTTGAGCTTGGCCGCGACTTGTGTCATCTGTTGGTTGTTGGCGCGCGAACCGTCGCGGAACATGTTGAGCTGGGCCACGGTGTAGTCGGCGTGCTGACCCGACAGGCGGGGGTACTGCGCCGGGATGCCGGCACCGTTCGGGCTGTGGCAGCCCGCACAGGCTGCGATCTGCCGATCCGCAATGCCGCCGCGGTAGATACGCTCACCCAGGGCCACCAGATCCTTGTCTTTTGCAAAACCGGGCTTGATGGGCTTGGCAGCGACCCAGTAAGCAATGTTGCGCATGTCGTCGTCCGACAGTGCTGCTGCAAAGCCCTTCATGACCGCGTTGTTGCGCTTGCCCGATTTGAATTCCTGCAGTTGCTTGACCAGGTACTCGGGGTGCTGCTGCGACAGCTTGGGGTTGGCCGCAATGGCCGAGTTACCGTCTGCACCGTGACAGGCTGCACACACCGCGGTGTAGGTGGCTTCGCCCTTGACGAGATCCGGCTTGGCCGCTTTGGGCGCTGCACCCGCTGCAAAGGCCGAAAAAACAGGTGCTGCCAGTGCGGCAGCCGTCAGCAGGGAGGCGAGCAACTTCATATCGAGGGTGTGTGTAGATGTGCGCGAAACCGTGCGATTCTACAATGGCGCTCCCTCGCATCCGAAATCCCCATGACGACTCCTACCCAAGCGCCAGTTGCTGGCTCTATCGCGCCCGCACCTGACGCCAAGATCGCCATGGGCTGGATGCACACCGCCCGGTTCCTCACAACGGCTGCGCAGCTGCACCATCTGCCCGCGATCCACGTCCCGGAGATCGCCTTCGTCGGCCGCTCCAACGCGGGCAAGTCCACCTGCATCAATACGCTCACGCAGCAAAAGCAGCTGGCGTTTGCCTCCAAAAAGCCGGGGCGCACGCAGCACATCAACCTGTTCTCGCTGGGCAAGCACGGCGTGACCGATGCCGTGCTGGCTGATTTGCCCGGCTACGGCTACGCCAAGGTGTCGCGCTCCGACAAGGTGCGTTGGCAGCAGGTGATGGTCAACTATCTGGTCAGCCGCCCGGGTCTGACGGGCATTGTTTTGCTGTGCGACCCCCGGCTCGGGCTGACCGAGCTGGACGAGGCCCTGCTCGAGGTGCTGCGCCCGCGGGTCGAAGAGGGCCTGAAATTTCTCGTTCTGCTGACCAAGGCCGACAAACTCACCCGCTCCGAGCAGGCCAAGGTGCTGTCGATTACGCGACTGCAGGCTGGCGGCGGCGAGGTGAAGATGTTCTCTGCGCTCAAAAAGCAGGGCGTGGACGAGGTGGCCC
>JBKCTS010000534.1:0-2437 GCA_046318695.1 Acidovorax sp. | reverse complement strand
GCTCTATCTCTTAACACTTCCACCGGACCTTACGACCATGCCCCTCGTCTCGATGCGTGAACTGCTCGACCATGCTGCCAGTCACGGCTCTGGCATTCCTGCCTTCAACGTCAACAACCTCGAGCAGGTCCAGGCCGTGATGGCTGCGGCCGACGAGGTGGGCGCCCCGGTCATCCTGCAGGCCAGTGCCGGCGCGCGCAAGTACGCAGGCGAGCCCTTCATCAAGCACCTCATCCAGGCGGCCGTGGAAGCGTTTCCCCATATTCCGCTGGTGATGCACCAGGACCACGGCACGTCGCCCAAGGTCTGCCAGGGCGCCATCGACCTGGGCTTTGGCTCGGTGATGATGGACGGCTCGCTGATGGAAGACGGCAAGACACCGTCGAGCTTTGAATACAACGTGGAAGTGACTCGCAAGGTGGTGGACATGGCCCACAAGGTGGGTGTCACGGTCGAAGGTGAACTGGGCTGCCTGGGCAATCTGGAAACCGGCGATGCTGGTGAGGAAGATGGCATTGGCGCAGTGGGCAAGCTCGACCACAGCCAGATGCTGACCGATCCCGAGGAAGCCGCCACCTTCGTGAAGGCCACCCAGCTGGACGCTCTGGCCATTGCCATCGGCACCAGCCACGGTGCCTACAAGTTCAGCCGCAAGCCCACGGGTGACATCCTGGCCATCAGCCGCGTCAAGGAAATCCACCAGCGCATTCCCAACACGCATCTGGTCATGCACGGTTCGTCCTCGGTGCCGGCCGAGCTGCTGGCCATCATCAACCAGTACGGCGGCAAGATGAAGGAAACCTACGGCGTGCCGGTCGAGGAGATTCAAGAGGCGATCAAGCACGGCGTGCGCAAGATCAACATCGACACCGACATCCGTCTGGCCATGACCGGCGCGGTGCGCAAGTTCCTGGCGGAGAACCCCGATAAGTTCGACGCCCGCGAATGGCTCAAGCCCGCCCGCGAAGCGGCCAAGCAGGTCTGCAAGCAGCGCTATCTGGAGTTCGGCTGCGAAGGCCAGGCTGCCAAGGTCAAGGGCCACAGCCTGCAGGTCATTGCCGCCCAGTATGCGTCCGGCGCGCTGGCCCAGGTGGTGAACTGATCGCACCGCTTCGCGCGCCCAGCGCCCTGCCGCCTCGTGTGGCCGGGCGCTTTTTCACGCCCTGTCGCGGCCCGGAATGCGCGTGAACCCTCGGTTTTTTCCAACCGGACGCCTGTGCATAAGAAGAGGGCGCCAGCGATCAGGTTTTCTTCATGTAAGCTCGCGGTCAGCTACCTGCATGGCAGTGTAGGGCGGGGAAGCGGGCCCACTCCCGGCGTGATGTCTGCCTGTCCGGCAGGATTTCAACGCCATGGAATCATGGTGCCATCCGTACAAATCCACCTGTTATGACTTTGATAATTTCACGGCTGCAGCGTCTTTTGACCTGTGCGATGGCCGTTTTGCTGACGGCCTGCGCGCCGCTGACGGTTCCACCCCAGGCCGAATACCCGGCGGGCCGCGCTCGTCTCGTTTTGCCTCCTGGCGAATGGCAGGATCTGGGGCGTGTTGACGCGGTTGCGCCCGGCTCCGATGGGCGCTTGACGCTGGAGACACGCGCGGTGGGCCTGCGCGGCACCCAGGGCGAGTGGCTGGCCGTGCTGCGCGTACACACCAACCGCACGGGCAACTGGCGCGGTTTTGCGGCGGGTGCTGGCAATTGCCCGGTGCAGCACAATGTCATAGTGGAAGATGCCACCGCCGGTAGCCCCGTGCGCGCCGACTGCCTGCGCCTGAAGCTGTGGGCCAGCAGCCCGCGGTGGCTGGAACACAACCGGCCGGACCTCGTCCTGTGGCTTGCCGACCGCAGCCTGTCCCTCACGCGTCCATTCGCTTTTGTAAGCTATCGCTACGCCACCGAGGCCGGTGCCTGGGTGGGGGTGGATGCGCTGGTGGACCAGCGGCTGGTGCTGCCCAGGGCCGCCAACAACATGGAGTTTTTGGCGGCGGGCCGCCCGTCGCTGCGGTGGGCACGCGATATGGCCCAGTCGGCGCGTCTGAGTGTCGCGATGATGGATGGCTACCTGGCCATTCCCCCGTTTCCGTTGCCAACGCCGTCCGCCAGACCTTAGCGTGCGAGTGTCCCCGCCCCGCGGCCTTGCATGATGATTTCAAACACCCGAGGAGACCTTTGATGCAGACAAGTCCAGTACCGCAGCCACAGCGCATTGGTGTGCCGCGGGAGACCTTCCCTGGAGAAAAGCGCGTGGCCACCGTGCCCGAGGTCGTGGAAAAACTCATCAAGCTGGGCTTTTCCGTGACCGTGGAGTCCGGCGCAGGCGATGCCGCCAATTTCAGCGATGACGCCTACCGGGCTGCAGGCGCCGAGGTGGTCGCCAGTGCTGCCGCCCTATGGGCTGCCGCCGACATCGTCCTGAAGGTGCGCCCGCCCAGCAG
>JBKCTS010000533.1:0-10296 GCA_046318695.1 Acidovorax sp. | reverse complement strand
ACTCGACGACGCTCTGCGTCTTCGCCGCGTCGCGCAGGCCCTCGCGCAGGAGCGCGAGCACCTCGCCGGCGGCGCGCCCGCGCTGGCAGGCGTCCTCGAAGAGCACGGCGTCATCGAACGCGGCGCCGAGGATCCGCGTCTGCCCGCGGATGTCCTCGTCGCGGCGGTCGCCCGCACCGCTGATGACCACGCTGCGGCGCTTGCCGGGCAAGGCATCCACGGCACCCACCAGGGCGCGCATCGCATCGGGGTTGTGGCCGTAGTCAGCGATCACGGTGGCGCCACGGTAATCCATGATGTTGAAGCGGCCGGGTGCGTTGTCGCTGTCGTTCACAAAACCCGACAGGCCCCGGCGGATGGTCTGCCAGGGCATGCCCACGCCCCAGGCAGCGGCCACGGCGGCCATCACGTTCTCGACCTGAAAACCGATCTTGCCATTGCGCGTGATGGGCACATCGCGCAGGTGGATGGTTTCGCGCCACGAGCCTTCAGAGGCCACGATGGTGTCGCCATCCACGTACACGGAGCGGTGGCCCTGCGCGCGGTGCGTGGCCATCACGGGGTGGTGGCGGTCGCTGGCAAAGAAGATGATCTTGCCGGGGCAGGACGATGCCATGGCCGCCACGACGGGGTCAGCGGCATTGAGCACGCCGTAGCCGCTGGTCGCCACGTTCTGCACGATCACGCGCTTGACGACGGCCAGGTCTTCCACGGTGCTGATGTAGTTCATGCCCAGGTGGTCACCCGCGCCGATGTTGGTGACGACGGCCACCGAGCAGCGGTCAAAGCCCAGCCCCTCGCGCAGGATGCCGCCGCGCGCGGTCTCGAACACGGCCGCGTCCACCTCGGGGTGCAGCAGCACGTTGCGGGCGCTCTTGGGGCCGCTGCAGTCGCCGCTGTCGATCTGGCGTCCGTTGACGTACACGCCGTCGGTGTTGGTCATGCCCACCCGCAGGCCCTGCGCCGTGAACAGGTGCGCAATCAGGCGTGCCGTGGTGGTCTTGCCATTGGTGCCGGTCACGGCCACGGTGGGGATGCGGCCATCCTCGCCCGGGGCATAGAGCTTGTCGACCATGGCCTGACCGACATTGCGCGGCTTGCCGTAGCTGGGGGCCAGGTGCATGCGCAGGCCGGGCGCGGCGTTCACTTCCACAAAGCCGCCGCCCTGTTCTTCCAGCGGGCGCAGCACCGTCTCGGCCACCATATCCACCCCGCAGATGTGCAGGCCCACCATTTGCGCAGCGGCCACCGCGCGGGCGGCTACCTCGGGGTGCACGTCGTCGGTCACGTCGGTGGCTGTGCCGCCGGTGGACAGGTTGGCGTTGTTGCGCAGAATGACGCGCTGCCCCTTGGCGGGCACCGATTCGGGCGTCAGGTCCTGCATGGCCAGGCGTGCGACGGCGATGTCATCCAGCCGGATCTTGGTGAGCGAAGTGGCATGGCCTACGCCGCGGCGCGGGTCCAGGTTGACCTGCTCCACAAGCTGGCGCACGGTGTGCTGGCCATCACCCAGCACCTGGGGCGGCTCGCGCCGGGCGGCCGCCACCAGCTGATCGCCCACCACCAGCAGGCGAAAGTCCTGGCCTGGAAGAAAGCGCTCGACCATCACCGTGCCGTACGCGGCGGCGTTTTGATAGGCCGCTTCGAGCTGGGCGCGGTCGGTGATGTTGACGGTGACGCCCTTGCCCTGGTTGCCATCCTGCGGCTTGACCACCACGGGCAGGCCGACCTTGAGGGCGACTTCCCATGCTTCATCGACCGTATCGACCGGTTTGCCCAGCGGCACCGGCACACCTGCGGCGTGCAGCAGGCGTTTGGTGAGGTCTTTGTCCTGACCGATGGATTCGGCCACAGCGCTGGTGGTGTCGATCTCGGCGGCCTGGATGCGGCGCTGCTTGGAGCCCCAGCCAAACTGCACCAAGCTGCCACGCGTCAGGCGCCGGTAGGGAATGCCCCGCGCCACGGCGGCATCTACGATGGAGCCGGTGCTGGGGCCCAGGCGCTCGTCCTCGTCCAGATCGCGCAGCTCGGCAATCACCGCCTCAGCGTCGAAGCTGCCGTTACCCAGTGCGGCGTCGATGAGCTGCCGGGCGCATTCGAAGGCGCGGCGTCCTACGGCCTCCTCGCTGTACTCCACCACCACCTGGTACACGCCGGGATCCGTGGTGGCGGTGGTGCGCGCAAAGGTCACCGGGCAGCCCGCCTGGGCCTGGAGCGCCAGTGCGGCGGTCTGCAGCACATGGGCCAGCGAAATGTCGGTGTCGCCGCCCTCGGGGTGCAGCACGCCGATGGCCGGAAACAGCGCCCGCAGCCGCGTCTCGAAACCTTCGATCTGCGCCATGGCGCGTTCCGATTCGGTGCAGGCCACCACGGCCTCGATGGCCATGTGGCGGCTCCAGAGATTGGGGCCACGCAGGGCCCGGGTGCGGGATACATCCATGGGATCTCTTTCAGTAATCGATGCAATCAGGGCTCGCGGGCAAGGCTCAGATGTTGCAGCCGTTCGTTCAGGGGCTAACCGACGCGGGGCGGCTCATCAGGTTGGCAGGCCAGCGCGCGCGGGCAGCTCCGGCTCGAAGGTCTTGATGCCCGCGCCGATCAGGTCGGGCGCGATGTCCAGCGCCCAGGCTGCGCCGATGGCGGCAAGCAGTACGTCGGTATCCGGCACCACGGCGTTGCGGCCGAAGGTGAGCTCGCTCAGCGAGCCCAGTACATGCTCGGCATTGCCGGTGGCCAGCACCACGCGGCCATTTTTGACCAGCACTGCCCGGCCACTGCCATTGGCGCGGTGCTCCACCACCACGGGCAGGCTGGCGTCCTGGGCGTACAGCACCACGGCGCCATCGGACAAGGGCGCCAGATCAGCCACCTGCGGTATGGCGGCATTGAGCACCGCCGCGCCTTCGGACAGCACCACATCTACCTGGGTGCGCATCACCTTGGTCATCTGATCCTGTTCGTGCACATCAAATTCGGCCAGGGTCTCCACGCCGTCCATGTCGGTCACCACGCCCACCTGGCAGCGGTCGTACGCCAGGCCATCACGCAAGATGGTGCGTGCGTTGCTCTCGATGACGGCAGCCTGCACCATTTTGTTCATGAGCAGGCGGTGTGCGGCCTCCCAGTGGGTGCAGTCGGTGGTTTCCATGCAGCGGCGGTCCAGAAACATGCCTTCGGTGCACACCAGGCCGGTGTGGTGGCCGCCCAGGTGCAGCAGCCAGCCCACCAGCCGCGCAATGGTGGATGTGCCGCGCGTTCCCGCCACGCCCACCACCGGGATGCGGCCGGGCTGAACATCGCCGTCCTCGCTGGGAAACAGGTGCTCCACGATGGCCTGGCCGACCGGGCGTGGCGCGCCTTCTGCGGGCTTGAGGTGCATCAGCAGGCCGGGGCCGGCGTTCACTTCCACAATGGCACCGCCTTGCGCTTGCAGGGGTTTGGAGATGTCGGTGACCACCAGGTCGATGCCCGCGATATCAAGGCCCACCACCTTGGCCGCAAGGGCAGCGGTGTAGGCCACATCGGGGTGCACTTCGTCGGTGCAGTCCACGGCCACGTTGCCGTTGCGCTCGATCACCACCTGCCGGCCTGCGGCAGGCACCGCATCGACGTTCAGATCCTGGCGCTTGAGTTCGAGCTGGACCTTGGGGTTGGTGGCCACATCGATGATCTCAAGCGGATACTCCTCCTCGTAGCCGCGGCGCGGGTCGGAGTTGAGCTGGCTGTCGATCAGCTCGCGCACGGTGGAGCGGCCGTTGCCGGTGATGCTCACCACCTCGCCGCGGGCGGCTGCCACCAGCTTGCCGTTGACCACCAGCAGGCGGTGTTCGTTACCGGGGATGAAGCGCTCGACCATCACGTCGCTGCCCTCGGGGTAGGCCACGTGGTAGGCCGCCTCGATGTCTTCCTGCTTGCGCAGGTCCAGCGTCACGCCGCGGCCATGGTTGCCGTCGGATGGCTTGACCACCACGGGCAGGCCGATGTCCTGCGCGGCATCCCAGGCTTCTTGGGGGCTGTTGACCACCTGGCCTTCAGGAATGGGCACACCGCACGACTTGAGCAGGCTCTTGGTCAGGTCTTTGTCGCTGGCGATGCCTTCGGCGATGGCGCTGGTGTATTCGGTCTCGGCCGTCCAGATGCGGCGCTGGCTGGCACCGTAGCCCAGTTGCACCAGGTTGCCGTCGTTCAGGCGGATGTGCGGAATGCCGCGGTCGGTGGCAGCGGTGACGATGCAGGCGGTGCTGGGGCCGAGGTACTGGTCATCCACCTCGGTGCGCACGCGCGCCACGGCCGCTTTCACGTCAAAAGGCTCATCATTGATGGCCGCCATGATCAGCGCGTGGCCCTGGGCCAGCGCCATGCGGGCCACCTGCTCGTCACGGGCGCGAAACACCATGCGGTACACGCCGCGCTGCGAGGTGCTGCGGGTTTGCCCGAAGCCGGTGGGCATGCCGGCCAGGTTGAGCAGCTCGATCACGATGTGCTCGAGCACATGGCCGCACCAGGTGCCTTCTTGCAGGCGCTGCAGGAACCCGCCGCGCTCGCCCACGCCGCAGTGGTGCTCGATCAGTGCGGGCAGCCACTGTGTCAGCCGCGCGTTGAAGCCCGGGATGGTGTGCGATGGATAGTCTTCCAACTCACCCAGATCCAGCCAGACTTCCAGCGCCGGACGGTAGGTCCAGATATTGGGGCCGCGCAAATAGTTGATGCGAAGCAGTTGGATATCGTTGAGTTTCGCCATGAATTGCAGCGGTTGTGTTGGCATGCCCAGCCGGGTGGGGCTGGGCGTAAAGGGAAGTCGCCCGAGATTGTGCGACAGTCTGGTGCCACAGGGCAGTGTCAGCGAAAAGTGGGGGTTGGGCGTTAGGCTGGGGATGCGTCACGCCGCGGCGCCGCTGCGCGGCGACATCGCGCAGAATGCGCTGTGCCGTGTGGCCCGTGGTGCCACGCTGCCACAGTCGGAATAACCAGATAAAAATGCAACATCACCATTCTGTGGACGCCTCGGGTGTCTTCGCAAGCCCTGTGGGGGCAGATCTGCGGGCCCTGCTTTCTTCTTCTGAGAACGTGCTGGCTGCGCTGCAGGTTGACCTGAGTGCGGACCTTCGGTTTGCCCAGGGCTGGGTGGTGGTCACATCCGAGCGGCTGCTGGCTTGTGCGGCCGGTAGCACCCAATGGCAGTCCTGGCCGCTGGGTGGCGGGCGAACCCTCCACCTACAGGACCACGGGGGCGTCGGCGCACTGTCGCTGCACGACGCGGATGCGCGGCTGGCCTTGTGGCGCTTTACCCTGGCCCACCATGCCCCTGCGATGCGCCTGGTGCAGCGGTTTGAGGAGCAGAGCGCCCGCGCGGTGGGCGGGGCCCTGCACGGCAACGTGAATGCCGATGCAGACGAGCCCACCTGCTCGGTCTGCCACACCCCTTTGCCGCCCGATACCGACGAGTGCCCGGCCTGCGCGCGCGCCCAACCGCCGCAAACGTCCACCTGGGTGCTGCTGCGGCTGTGGCGTTTTGCGCGACCCTACCGTAACCAGTTGGCGGCTGGGTTTGCGCTGACCCTGGCGTCCACCGCCGCCACCCTGGTGCCGCCCTACCTCACCATTCCACTGATGGACGACATCCTGATTCCGTTCCAGAACGGCAAGCAGATCGAACCCGGGCTGGTGCTGCTGTATTTGACCGGACTGCTGCTGTCCGCCCTCGCGGCCTGGGGCCTGAGTTGGGCGCGCACTTATATCCTGGCGCTGGTGTCAGAGCGCATTGGTGCCGACCTGCGCACCACCACCTACGAGCACCTGCTGCGCCTGTCGCTCGATTACTTCGGCGGCAAACGCACGGGCGACCTGATGGCCCGCATCGGTTCGGAAACCGACCGGATCAATGTCTTTCTGTCTCTGCACGCGCTGGACTTCATCACGGATGTGCTCATGATCCTGATGACGGCCGTGATCCTTTTTTCGATCAACCCGTGGCTGGCACTCGTCACGCTGGTGCCCTTGCCGTTCATTGGCTGGATGATCCATACGGTACGTGACCGGCTGCGCACCGGTTTCGAGAAGATCGACCGCGTGTGGTCCGAGGTGACCAATGTGCTGGCGGACACCATTCCTGGTATCCGCGTCGTCAAGGCGTTTGCCCAGGAAAAGCGTGAGGCGCAGCGCTTTCGCGACGCCAACCAGCACAACCTGGAGGTCAACGACAAGCTGAACAAGACCTGGAGCCTGTTCACCCCCACGGTCTCGCTGCTCACCGAAATCGGCTTGCTGGTGGTATGGGCGTTTGGTATCTGGCTGGTGTCGCGCAACCAGATCACGGTGGGTGTACTGACGGCTTTCATTGCCTACATCGGCCGCTTTTATGGCCGGCTTGACTCGATGAGCCGCATCGTATCGGTCACGCAAAAGGCCGCGGCGGGCGCCAAGCGCATCTTTGACATTCTGGACCATGTGAGCAACGTTCCTGACCCGGCCCAGCCAGTCAAGGTGGACAAAGTCAAGGGCGCCATCACCATGCAGGGTGTGGGTTTTCGCTACGGCAGCCGGTCGGTGATCAAGGATCTGAACCTGGAGATCCGACCTGGTGAAATGATTGGCCTCGTGGGCCACAGCGGCTCGGGCAAGAGCACGCTGGTGAACCTGATCAGCCGCTTTTATGACGTGAGCGATGGCTCCATCCAGGTCGATGGCGTCGATATCCGCCGCTTTGCAGTGGCCGACTACCGGCGCCACATTGGTCTGGTGCTGCAAGAGCCCTTCCTCTTTTTTGGCACGATTGCCGACAACATCGCCTATGGCAAGCCCGAGGCAACGCGGGAGGAAATCGTGGCGGCGGCCCGTGCCGCGCACGCCCACGAATTCATCCTGCGCCTGCCGCATGGCTACGACTCGCTGGTGGGTGAACGCGGCCAGGGCCTGTCCGGTGGCGAGCGCCAGCGCATCAGCATTGCCCGCGCCCTGCTGATCGACCCGCGCATCCTGATCCTGGATGAAGCCACGTCGGCGGTGGACACCGAGACCGAAAAGGAAATCCAGAAAGCGCTGGACAACCTGGTGCAGGGCCGCACCACCATTGCGATTGCGCACCGCCTGTCCACCCTGCGCAAAGCCGACCGGTTGGTGGTCATGGACCGCGGCGAGGTGGTCGAGGTCGGCCCGCATGACGAACTGATGGAACAGCAAGGGGCCTACTGGCGCTTGTACGAGGCCCAGGCGCGCCGCGCGGAGGAAGACGCGCAGGCCGCCGGGGTGATCATTGACAGCAGCCTGCTGCATCCGGCCCACCCTGCGCGCCAAGCCTGAACCCCCAGACGCCCGATCCCCCATGAACACCGTCACCATGACCGCTTCGCCCCGCCAACCGGCTGCCATAGATCTGTCGCGCAATGCCCACGGACGGCTGGTGCTGGTGCTGGCCGACGGCTCACGCCACGAAGGCGTTACCCCGGTCCGCGCCTTCCCGATTGCTGCGGCAGCCCAAGGGCTGTCGCTTGTCGGTCAGGACGGCCCTGAGGTGCTGTGGCTGGACCACCTGGACCAATTGCCCGCGGATGCGCGTCTGCTGGTGGAAGAAGAACTGCAGGTGCGCGAGTTCGTGCCCACAATCGAAAAAATCATCGCTGTATCGAGCTTTTCGACCCCCAGCACCTGGGACGTAGCGACCGACAGGGGGCCCGCCCGTCTGGTGCTCAAGGCCGAGGAAGACATTCGTCGGCTGGGTGGGCGCACACGCCTGCTCATTGCGGGGGGCGACGGCGTGCAATTTCGCATCGCGGACACCACGGCACTGGATCGCCAGTCCCGCCGGATCCTGGAGCGGTTTCTCTGACCGGTTGACCACCGGGCTTTGCGCCATTGCCGTGCGCGCGGGCGCAGTCTGCTGCTGCCAGCGTTCTCCCCCATCGGGTTTCTGGAGACGGGCTGGCCGGGCTTTTCCCGGTAGGGCTGGGCGTGGCCTGCGTTATCCGCGGGATGCCTGACCCTGTTGCGCCCCCCTACCGCTTGGTGCAAGCCGAATCGCGTCCAAAAATAAGTAAAAACCCTTGTTTTTGATCGATCTTGCAAAAAAGCCTAAATTTGCCCTTCTTTTTGCCGTAATGGATGTACGAGGACGTCATAAAAGGCGTCCGACCTTGTTCAAACTCTCGGGCCATTGTCATGCAACTGCCACCTGTTGACCGATCGCCGAATTGGCGTCCTCAGGGCGCTGATTTGTATTCCACTGGCGCCTCTGGCGCTCCCCCCGTGCGCCCCATCAATGCGCCCAACCCCGTCGAGTCCATGGACCGGATGGGGGAGGGTGCCATCGTGAAGTCGCCGGACAAACCGTCTGCGCCAGACTCCCCGAACCGGGACTGGACCGCAGTCAAGAAAAAGGAAACGGTGCAGGAGCCTCCCGAGCCACCCAAGGAGCCCATCTACAAGCAACTGCTGGAGTTGATCCAGTCGATGTGGCGCGCCAGCGGCACGGCGGTCGAGGTCGCCCAGGACATCAACAAAATGACGATGCAGGAACGTCTGGCCCAGCAGGTCAAGAACGAACCGCTGACCTATTCCGACCCGAAGATCAAACGCACGGGCGGTTTGTAAGCGTTGGCTGATCTGGCTGGGGTGACGCGCGGGTGATCTTGGAAGCTGCCGATCTGCCGCCCCTTGTGAAGCGCTTTCGTTGCCCAGCCAAGCCGTTCCCGCGCGCGTTTTGACGCTCAGGCGTTGCCTGAACCCGCCAGGTTGGTGATTCCGCTGCTCACATGTCCTGCCGGCACGTGCCGTGCAGCAGACTTGACGTGACCCGTCTGGTCATCAAAAAAGAAATCCGGCTCAAACTCCCGCAGAAAAGGCCCTTTTTCCAGGCCCCCGAGAAACATGGCCTCGTCCACGTTGATGCCCCAGTCAAGCAGCGTGCGAATGGCCCGTTCATGCGCTGGCGCACTGCGGGCCGTGACCAGCGCGGTGCGGATGCGCATGGTGTGCGAGGCATGCGCGCCCTGTTGCAGCCGGTGCAATGCAGCCAGCAGTGGCTTGAATGGTCCGCTCGCCAGCGGCAGTCTGGCTTTGTCGGCTTCGTTTTCCTGGAAAGCGGGCAATCCAGCGGCCTGGAACACCCGCTCCGCCTCGTCCGAGAAGAGAACGGCGTCTCCGTCAAAGGCAATACGCACCTCATTGGGAAAACGGTCGCCTGCGGGGGTTGAATCCGTCATCACGCGTGCTGCCGGGAAACCAATCGACAGGGCCTGACGCACATCGGCTTCATTGGCGGACAGAAACAGGTGGGCGCCCAGGGGCCGCAGGTACGCAAAAGGATCGCGTCCCCGGGTGAATACGCCGCGCTCCACCCGCATACCGGCCGCCTTCGCTGATGCAAAGACGCGCATTCCGCTGGCCGGGTCGTTGCGCGAGAGCATGACCACCTCGACGTGCTGCGCATCGGGCGTGTTGAAGGCCAGCAGCTTGCGAACCAGCGAAAACGCCACGCCAGCGCGCGCGGGCTGGTGCACCAGCGCGAGCTGGTGGCGCATGTACGCTTCTTCGTCGCCCGCTTCGAACAGCAGGTTTTCCTCTTCGAAGTTGAACAGCGCTCGCGACGAGATGGCGACAACCAGCTTGTCGTCCAGGGTGACGGCCATAGAAGATTTCCTTTAAAGGGAGGTCACTTGACAAACTGGTTGAGCTGGATGATGGGCAGCAGCACCGCCAGCACGATGAGCATCACGATCAGGCCCATGCCCACGATGAGCAGGGGCTCCAGAATGGTCGCCAGTTGCATGGCGCGGCGCTGAACCTCCGCGGAGAGCTGGCGCGCTGCGCGTTGCAGCATCAGCGGCAACTCCCCGGTCTGCTCGCCCAGGCGGGCAAACATCGACACAAGCCCCGGGAACCGCTTTTTCTGTGCCAGGGCGGATGCCAGCGGCGCGCCCTCGCGCACCAGCACCAGCGCGTCAAGGGCGTCGGCGCGCAGTGCGCGGTTGTTCAGCGTTTCGGCGGCGGCCTGCAGTGCCTTGAGGATGGGCACGCCCGCGCCGGACAGCATGGCCAGCGTGCCAGCAAAGCGCGCGGCGTTGTAGCCGCGCGCCAGTTTGCCAACCAGGGGCAGGTTGAGCCAGGCCGCGTCAAAACGCACGCGAAAGGCAGGCACGGTCAGCGCCCACCGCATGCCCATGGCGCCCAGCACCACCACGATCAGCATCGCCCACCCGTAGCTGCGCACCAGTGCGCTCAGCCCCAGCATGGCCGTGGTCAGAAAAGGCAGCGCCCGCTTGGTGCCGGCAAACACGCTGGCCACCTGGGGCACCACATAGC
>JBKCTS010000532.1:0-1893 GCA_046318695.1 Acidovorax sp. | reverse complement strand
CGGCACCACCGCAGTGGTACTTGACTCGCCGCACAGCGGCACCCACTACCCGCCGGACTTCAACCCGGCCTGCGATCTGGCCACCCTGCGCCGTGCCGAGGACACCCACGTCGAGAAGATCTATGCCTTTGCCGCCGGGCTGGGTGTGGCCTGGATCGAGGCGCACTTCCCGCGCATCTACCTGGATGCCAACCGCGACACCACCGAGCTTGACACCGCCTTGCTCGATGCGCCCTGGCCGGACGCGCTGTCCACCGATCCCGCCGTGCTCAGCAAGGTGCGCCTGGGCAAAGGCCTGGTCTGGAAGCTGACCGACGAGGGCGAGCCGATCTACGACCGCCAGCTTTCAGTGGCCGAGGTGCGCGCGCGCATCGACCGCTGCTGGCGCCCCTACCATGCCGCGGTGCAGGGGGCCATCGAGGCGGCCCATGCCCGCCACGGCTACAGCATCCACATCAACTGCCATTCCATGCCCGCCGTGGCAGGACGGTTTGCCACCGAGTTTCCGGGTTTGGTGCATGCCGACTTTGTGGTGGGCGACCGCGACGGCACCACCGCAAGCCCGGCGCTGTCGGCGCGCATCTGCGAGCAGCTTCGCGGCTGCGGCTACAGCGTCTCCTACAACCACCCCTACAAAGGCGTGGAGCTGGTGCGCCGCTACAGCCATCCGGCGCAGCACCGCCACAGCATCCAGCTGGAAATCAACCGCAAGCTCTACATGGACGAGCGCACCCTGGCCCCGCACCCCGAGGGCATGGCGCGGCTGCAAGCCGACCTCAAGGCGCTGGTGCAGACCCTGCTGGCCACCGATCCGCGCTGAGGCCCGGCGCTTTCGACACCGCGGCTTGCGACCTTGCCGCGGCCGCCAGCGCAGCACCCTAAAATCACCCGGCGGGCAGGCTGTGCACCACGGCCACACCACACACCGGAGACAAGCGCATGCGCATCCTCATTGCCGAAGACGACCAGGTGCTGGCCGATGGCCTGCTGCGTACCTTGCGCACGTCGGGCGCCGTGGTCGACCATGTGGCCAGCGGCACCGAGGCCGACGCCGCGCTGCTGACCAACAACGAGTTCGACCTGCTGATTCTCGACCTGGGCCTGCCGCGCATGCACGGCCTGGAGGTGCTCAAGAGGCTGCGCAGCCGTGGCTCGGCGCTGCCGGTGCTTATCCTCACCGCGGCAGACAGCGTGGAAGAGCGCGTCAAGGGCCTGGATTTTGGCGCTGACGACTACATGGCCAAGCCGTTTTCGCTGCAGGAGCTGGAAGCCCGCGTGCGAGCGCTCACCCGCCGGGGCATGGGTGGCACCAGCAGTGTCATCAAGCATGGCCCCCTGGTGTATGACCAGACCGGTCGCGTGGCCACCATCGACGGCAAGATGATCGAGCTGTCGGCCCGCGAGCTGGGGCTGCTGGAGGTGTTGTTGCAGCGCGCTGGCCGCCTGGTGAGCAAAGACCAGCTGGTGGAGCGGCTGTGCGAGTGGGGCGAAGAAGTCAGCAACAACGCCATCGAGGTCTACATCCACCGCCTGCGCAAGAAGATCGAGGGCGGGCCCATCCGCATCGCCACCGTGCGCGGCCTGGGCTACTGCCTTGAGAAGATCCCCGGCTGACCCTGGGTGATGATGCTATCAATTAAATAGCTAAAAGTGCTTTCAAGTCGTGCGCGATAGGCCTATTTGACCACCAAAATCCTGCGGCGGTTTCCTTGAAGATTTTCCTGCGTGAGCAGCGCTCCCTGTTCGGCGAGATCCTCGACTGGATGCTCGCTCCGCTGCTGATGTTGTGGCCGATGAGCGTCGCGCTGACGTGGGTCGTCGCCGCGGCCATCGCCAACAATCCTTACGACCGCGAGCTCGGCCAGTTGGCGCAGAACCTGGCCGAGACGGCGG
>JBKCTS010000531.1:0-4038 GCA_046318695.1 Acidovorax sp. | reverse complement strand
CATCAGAAGGCCGCCACCTTGCGCGTTGTTCGGTCTCTGTATACAAAAAAACCGCCTGGATATACAATTTGTCACAATTAACAAGATTCTTCGGAAATTGTGGTCTGCATCGGCGCAAAGTTTCCGTGATCTGGCGCGCTGCTGCGAGGGTGGACTACCGTGTCAGCGTTCAGGCCTTTGACCGGCCAGGGCTCAACGGCCACCGTCAAACCCGAACGCACGATGCAACAAACGGACGAAGAAGATTGAGCAACCACCATGGGACGAAGGCTGGAGCTGACACCTATGCGCACCGGCAATCTCGGTAGACGGATCTTGCAAGGGACGTACCCCCGCCTGTACGTCCCTGTGCTGCTGCTCATTTTGCTGGTCAGTGGCGTGCGCTACCACTTCCTGATCGGGGCCGAGGCAGCGGGAATCGCCCAGGTGGTGGATGTCGAAACACGCCGGGCAGGCGACGCGTTGCTGCCCCTGCTGGCAGCCGTACCCCAGGATGACGAGCAGTCTGCTGCCCGGGTGCTCGAAAAAGGGGCTGCAGATCTTGGTCAGGCGTGGGCCAGCCTGCGCTGGCAGTTGGACACCGCAAAGCCAGTCGTCCTCGAACAGCCCCTGTCGCCTGTCGATGCGCCTGGTTGGTTCGTGCGCTGGTTGAACGTGGATTCGCCGATGCGGCAGTTCGAGATCGCGGCGGCTGACGGGCGCTCAGGGCGTCTCTCGATCACGCTCCAAACAGGATCCCTGGTTGCGACAGCGTGGAACACGGTGCGGGCGCAATTGCTCGTTTCGGCGTTCATCATCGTCACCATCTTGCTGCTGCTAACGCTGATCATGCGAGCCAACATGCGCACCTTGCGCAGACTGGCAGTCGCCACCCGCACTTTTCGCAATGGACACCTCGGCACCCGAATGGAGGTCAGTGGCTCGTTGGAATCCCGCGCCATGGCCAAAGCGTTTAACGATTTGGCGGGCAAGGTGCAGTCGCTTGTTATGTCGCTGCAAGAGGCACAGCGCCTGCACAGCGAGCAGCTGCACTTCAACCAACAGCTCATCGACGCGCTGCCCGTGCCTGTTCTCGTCCGCGACGCTAACGGCAACCAGATCCAGACGAACCGAGCCTGGCAACGCATCGTGCAGGCCTGTGCAGAGGATCCCGCCACAAAGGCACTTGCGCGACTGGAAGGCGACGAGCAGCAGGCGGCGTGGGTACCGCGTCAGTCACTGTCGATGCGACTGGCAGGCGCGCAAAACTCGGATGTTCGTATCCCCTTCGCCGACGGCACCGAAAGGCAGATGGCCTATCACGTGAGCAGCTACGCGTCCACCAGCGGTGCGACCGCAGGCACGATCAGCACCCTCGTGGATGTGACCGAGCGCAACCGCGTGCAACAGGCGCTGCGGGCCGAAAAGGCACGTAATCAGGTCATGCTGGGGTGCATCGGCGACGGCGTCATCACCACCGACCCTAACGGTCAGATCGATTCGATCAACGAGGCCGCTCAGTTGCTGACCGGGTTCACGCGGGATCAGGCGCTGGGCCGGCCTATCGACGAAGTATTCCGCCTTCGCGAAGAGCCAGTAAACCGCGCTGCGGACACCGACGATGGGCGCGAGACCATCCCGGGGGCACTGCCGTTTCCGGCGCCCGATGTACTGCTGCACCGCTCTGGCGAACATTTCGCCATTGAGTACACGGCAGCCGCCGTCCGCCAGGACGACGGCAGCGCAAAGGGTTGCGTTCGGGTCTTCCGAGACATTACCGAAACGCGCAACCTGCGCCACCAGATCTCCTGGCATGCGCGTCACGATGCATTGACCGGGGTGTACAACCGAAGTGCCCTGGCAGAGCGCCTGACACACGCCATCTTTGTTGCCCGGAAAAAAGGCACCCTGCTCGCCGTGTGCATGCTGGATCTGGACCACTTCCAGGCCATCAACGAGGCCCACGGCAACCGGTTGGGCGACCGCCTGCTCAAAGAAACTGCCAAGCGCCTGTCTGCATATGCCAGCGGCCCGTCTGAGACGGTGGCCCGTATGGGTGGGGACGAGTTCGTCCTGTTACTTGGCGATCAACCGGACATTGCGTCGATCGAATCGCGCATCGCTGCCCTGCTGGACCAACTGGCAACGCCCTACGCCATTGACGACCGCACACTGAGCACCACCGTGAGCATTGGCGCGGCAGTCTTCCCGCAGGACGATGCCAACCCCGATACCCTCTTGCGCCATGCCGACCAGTCCATGTTCCAAGCCAAGACCCTGGGCCGCAATCAAGTGCACTTTTTTGATGTGCAGCGCGACCATGCCGTGCAGACACTGCACACACGCCAGACCCGCATAGCGCGCGCGATTTTGCACGGCGAGCTCGTCTTGTACTATCAGCCCAAGGTCAACCTGCGCACCGGCCAGATGCTCGGCGTGGAAGCCTTGCTGCGGTGGCAGCACCCCGAGCAAGGTTTGCTGGGCCCTCAACACGTCCTGCCGCTGATTGAGGACACGGATCTGATGGTCGATCTGGGCGAGTGGGTCATTCGCGAGGCGCTGCGGCAGATGGGCGTGTGGACACAGGCTGGCGCACAGTGGGAAGTCAGCGTCAACGTCGCCGCAACGCATTTTCACCGCTCCAACTTCGTTTCTCGGCTCAAGGAGTTGTTGCTGTCGGCGCCCGATCTCGACCCGCGCCGGCTGGAGATGGAGATCCTCGAGTCTGCGGCGCTTCAAGACGTGGAGCAAATGCGCTGCGTCATGCGTGATTGCCAGGAACTCGGCGTGCGCTTTGCCTTGGATGACTTTGGGACGGGTTTTTCGTCGCTCTCGTATCTCAAGCGCCTTCAGGCCGAGACGATCAAAATCGACCAGTCGTTTGTGCGCGGCCTGCTGCTGGACGGCGATGACGCTACCCTTATCAGTGCCATCGTGGGTCTGGCCCACGCGTTCAGGCGCCACGTGCTTGCCGAAGGTGTGGAGACACCCCAGCAAGCCACTCGCCTCCTTGAGCTCGGATGTGAGCGTGCACAGGGCTTTGGCATTGCACGCCCCATGCCGGCCCATGAGGTCCTTGCGTGGGCGGACGCCTATCGCAGGACATGGCCGACGGTTCTTGGAGGCGAAGCCCTCGCCGAGGGAGCGCCGACCGCCTCTCCCATGCTGAACACCCCTACAGCGCCTGGACTGCACTGATATCGGGGCTCTCCAGCCAGCTCACCCATTCATCTACCAGCTGCTGGCTCGCACTGACCGCCGCCTGCCAAACTTTCACACGGGCCGCAGTGTCGGTGCCGTAGTGGATGAAGTCACTGCGATCGGGCAGCTTCGCGTTGGGCAGCGTACGCACCCAGTCAGGGTTGGGCGACAGGACCACCACATCGTCGAGGGCGGGCGTCGCCCTGTGGCGCCACTTGAGCGGCTTGTCCAGCCAGCCCGGTACCAACTGATGCTGAAAGTGTGGGTACAGAACCAGCCCGCCTGGATCCGAATTTTCAGAACTATTTTCGCAACCCGCGCTTGTCCTGATTGCCGAATTAGCTATATTTTCAATAGCATTTTCCGCCAACAAGTGCGTGCGGTATTCAAGGTGCAAGTGGTAGTCGGTGATGCCGCCGTCCCAGTAGGCGCCACGCGGCGCGCCAGGAATGTCGTGCACTGCCTGCAGCACGAACGGGATCGAGCAGCTGGCCTGCAAGGCGGGCATGAAGTTGTCGGCATTGAGGCCCACCTGCCGGGTGCGGTAGTCGCGGGTGGCAAACGGCAGCGCTGCACAGCGAACCGGCCCGCCGCCCTGGCTGGTCGAAGAAAACACCACCCTCTCAAGCCACGCCCCCATGGCCTTGCGGTGCATGGTGTTGGCCATGAACGCGCCCAGGTAGCCTATCGGAGTGGTCAGGGGGCGCTCGCGCCCCAGCAGGTGCCGCCCGCGGGACGTGACGATATGCAGGCGATAGCGCGGATGGGCCAGAACCTCATCGACGCGCCCCCCGTAAAACGCCTCCAGATTGCGGCCGAAGCGCGCGCTGACATGGGCAGGAGCAGGCCGCTTTTTAC
>JBKCTS010000530.1:0-2164 GCA_046318695.1 Acidovorax sp. | reverse complement strand
GCCTGCGCGGGCGTCACGGGGGCCACAGGCGCCCCTGGATTCCTACCTGGGCCCGGCAGCGAACTGCGAGGACGGGGGCCCGGTGCCAGGGGGTCTGCCTCCCGCCGGTCGGCGCTCCAGCGAAACGGCGTAATCGGCTCGAGCGACAGGCGCGCGCCGTCGGTCGGCTCTGCATCAGCAGACAGAAACGCCGGAACCGTGGCATCGGGAACCTCCATCATCGGTGCGGCTGCATTGCCAGCAGGCAGCGCTGCTGGGGCGCGCGGCGCGACAATATTCGGAGGATTGGGGCCCAAAACCGGCCGAACCCGGTCGGCCATCCGTGCAGCGCCCCCGATCGATCGGTCCGCAGGCGTTGCAGGTGGCGTACGCCCGGCTTCTCGCGGCAGCGGCGGCGTTGCATTGCCTGCAGCGGCACGCGCCTGGGCCCCGGAGGCAACCGAGGGAGCCGCTGAAGCCCCCCAGGCCCGCTCCTCGGTCTTGCGCGCAACCGGGGCCGGCGGCGGGCGAACGTCGGTCAAAGAGACGTCTGGCAGCAGCGGTGGCGCAGCCGGCGCCAGCAGGTTGGCCGATGCGTCAAAGACTTCACTGCAATGGCCGCAGCGTACCCAACCCTGCGAAATGCGGAGTTGATCCGCCACGACTTTGAACGAAGTGGCGCAGGCCGGGCAACTAGTGATCTGGCTCATCAGCGCAGGATTGTAGGTTGATGGTCATCCCAGCCAGCAGCGGATTTGCCCAGGCTCACCGCCGTGCGGTCATCAGGATCCACCCATCCTCGGTATCGGCGACTTCCAGGGCCAGCCATGGGGCATAGGCCTCCTTCAACTCGCTGGTCTGCCGCTCCAGGATCCCGGCCAGTACGAGCGACCCGCCGGGTGCGACATGGTTGCACAGCAGGGGAGCGAGCACACGCAGCGGGGTCGCCAGAATGTTGGCCAGCACGGTCTGGTACTGCCCAGACGCCTGGTCGGGCAAACCGGTACGCAATTGCACCGCGTTGGCAGCGGCGTTTTGAGCGGTTGACTCGACCGCAGCGGGATCAATATCCACCGCATCGACGTCGATGGCGCCAAACTTTGCAGCGCCAATCGCCAAGATACCCGAGCCGCAGCCGTAGTCCAGCACCCGCCCCAGCGCGTTGCCCGCCGGGCCCAAGGCGCCCTGCCGCGCAATCCAGCGCAGACACATGCGGGTGGTGGGATGGGTGCCCGTACCGAACGCAAGGCCCGGGTTCAGCCGGATACTGCGAACCGCCTGCGCGGGCAGTTCATGCCAGGTGGGAACGATCCAGAAATCAGGGGTGATCTCCACCGGCGCGAACTGCGACTGGGTGAGGCGCACCCAGTCCTGGTCGGGCACGGCGGCGATACCCAGCACATGGCAACCGTCAAAAAAGTCTTGCACCGTGAGCAGAGCGCGCGCCTCGGTGGCGGCAGCTTCGGACGCGAACAGCGCCACAACCCGGCTGCGCTGCCAACCGTCTTTGGGCGGCGGCATGCCAGGTTCGCCAAACAGCGCCTTCTCGGCGTCTGTCTGCGCGTCTGCGTCCTCAACCGAGACACTGAGGGCATCCAGCGCATCCAGCGCTTCGCTGACTTCTTCGATCCGGCCCTCGGGGCACATCAGGCTCAGCTCAAACATCGCGGCAACTCCTGGAAAAAAAGGAATGCTGGCATCCGTTGCCAGATGCCAGCATGAAAGGGGCGGGCCCGGTGCTCAGCGCTTGTGCTGCGACAGCCACTCTTCCAGGTAGTGGATGTTGGTGCCGCCCGCCATGAACTTGGCGTCCACCATCAGTTCGCGGTGCAGCGGCACGTTGGTATTGATGCCTTCGATGACCGTCTCCGACAGCGCGGTGCGCATGCGGGCCAGCGCCTGCTCGCGCGTATCGCCGTGGACGATGATCTTGCCGATCATGGAGTCGTAATTGGGCGGCACGAAGTAGTTGGCGTACGCATGTGAGTCCACCCGCACGCCGGGGCCGCCCGGCGGGTGCCAGGTCGTGATGCGCCCTGGCGACGGGATGAACTTGTACGGGTCTTCTGCATTAATACGGCACTCGATGGCGTGGCCGCGGATCTCGATCTGGCGCTGTGTGAAGGGCAGCTTCTCGCCCGCGGCCACCATGATCTGGGTCTTCACGATGTCCACGCCGGTGATC
>JBKCTS010000529.1:0-7950 GCA_046318695.1 Acidovorax sp. | reverse complement strand
CCGCCATGGGCGCCTTCGATAACCTGTGGCACCACGAGCTGCATGCGCGCTTGCCGCAGCGCGCATCGGCGCGCCGTGAACTGGCTTTGCACGCCGCGCGCGAGGCCATCTATGGCGTGGTCTTCCTCGGCCTGGCGTGGTGGCAGTGGCACGGCGCCTTCGCTGCCGTCCTGGCCGCGCTGCTGCTGGCTGAGCTGGTCATCACCCTGGCCGACTTTTTAGAAGAAGACCGCACCCGGCACCTGCCCGGCTTTGAGCGCGTGCTGCACACCCTGCTGACCATCAGTTACGGCCTTTTCCTGGCCCTGATTGCGCCGGTGCTGTGGGCCTGGGCGCAGCAGCCCAGCGCCATGCTGCTCTCGCCGCATGGGCCGGTATCGTGGCTTTTTACGCTGTTTGCCCTGGGTGTGTGGGCCTGGAGCGTGCGCAACGCCATCGCCGTGGCCCAACTGGGCCGCACGGCAGCGCCAGCGGCTCTGGCAGGCCCGCACGGCGACCGCCCCTGCGGCCCGGCTACCGGCCCAGCCACACTGGTCACCGGCGCCACCGGCTTTTTGGGAAGTGCGTTGGTGGAGGATCTGGTGCGCACGGGCCAGCGGGTCATCGTGCTGTCCCGCGATGCGCTACAGGCGCGCGCCAACCTGGGGCCCGGCGTCTGGGTCGTGGACAGCCTGGACGCCATTCCGACCGAAACGCCCATTGATACCGTGGTCCACCTCGCCGGGGCACGCGTGCTTGGCATGCCCTGGACGCCTGCACGCAGACGGGTACTGCTCCACAGCCGCGTGGACACCACCATCGCCCTCATGGGCCTGATGCGGCGCCTGCAACGCCCGCCACGGGTGCTGGTCAGCGCATCTGCCGTTGGCTACTACGGGGCCACGCCGCACGCATCGATGCAGCCATGCGATGAAAGCGCCCCGCCCCGCCCTGGCGAGTTCCAGTCCGAGCTGTGCTGCGCCATTGAGCATGAGGCGCAGCGGGCCCAGGCGCTGGGCGTTCGCGTGGTGCGGCTGCGTTTTGGCGTGGTGCTGGGCCACGGTGGGGGCGCCTACCCCCTGCAAGCCCTGGCCGCGCGCCTGGGGCTGGGTGCCGTCCTCGGCAAAGGGTGCCAGCCTGCACCGTGGATTCACATCACCGACGCCGTGGGGCTGATCCGCTTTTGCGTGGCCCGCAACGATGCCAGCGGTGCCGTGAATGCGGTAGCGCCAGAGGGCGTCACGCAGGCCCGCTTCGCCCAGGAACTGGCCGCATCGCAGGGCCGCCGGGCCTGGCTCAGCCTGCCCGCCTGGCCACTGCGCGCCCTGCTGGGGGAGATGTCCACCCTGCTGCTCGATGGGCAGAACGCCGTCCCGCGCGTGGCCACCACGCTCGGATACCGGTTTGTGCATCCCGACCTGCCCGGCGCCCTGCAGGCGCTGTCAGGGCGCAAGCCACAAAGAGCACTGGCGCAGGAGACCCATTGTTGATATGCAGCCGACGCCCAGGCGCGCACCTCAGCCGGATGGCCAACCATCTGCGCCAAGGCCGCTCCGGGTGGGCCTGGGCGCCAGTGCGCAAAAGAGCAGGCGTCAGGCGCGGGGAACCGGCGCTGCGGAGTTCACGCACAGCGCCATGTTCAGCGCCTTGATGGCGGTTTTGTAGTCTTCGCGCTCGATCACGAACTGCATGTTCACCTGGCGCAGCGTCTGCGACACGCAGTTGACGTTGACCTGCGCGTCGGCCAGGGCCTGGGCTGCCTTGGCCAGCACCCCCGGAATCCCGATGTTGGAGCCAATGGTGCACACAATGGCGCTGGGCTTGATCGTCACCACCTGGTAGCCGTCTTGCAGCTCGGCCACCAGCTCGGGCGTCACCTGGCTGTCCCAAACCAGGTGCGCGATGGAGTTGGCGTTGGTCGCCTTGAGGATATAGCTCACATCGTGTTTGCAAAACACGTTCATCAGCCCTGCATCAAAGCCCACGGTGCCCACCATGCTGGGGTCATGAATCTCGATCAGCGTGACCTTGTCGGTGCCGGTCACGATCTCAACGCGGGCGCGCTCTCCGACGAAGTCCTTGGTGATCAAGGTGCCGGGATGGTCCGGTTCAAACGTGTTTTTGAGCCGAATGGGAATGCCCGCCAGCTCCATGGGCTTGGCGGCCTTGGGGTGGATGGCTTCCATGCCCACGTCGGCCAACTGGTCGGCCACGTCGTAGTTGGTGGCGCCCACCACGATCGCGCTTTCCAGGCCTACCAGGTTGGGGTCGGCAGAGGACAGGTGAAATTCCTTGTGGATCACCGCCTCGGCGGGGCGCACTTCCACCGCAATCTTGCTGAAGGTGACTTCAGAGTAACCGCGGTCAAACTCGCGCATGATGCCTTCGACGCCCTTGGTGTAGCCGGTGGCCACCACCACCTTGTCGTCCAACTGCAGACCCTTGAAGCTTTGTGCAATTCGCTCATCAATGGTCCAGGTCTCGTTGTCGTCGAACCCGGCCAGATCCATGAGGACGGCGTTGACGCCGTTGGCCTTGAGGATCTCGACCGAGTTGAATGCGCTGTGGGACTCGCCGATCGAGGCCAGCACCTCGCGGGCAGCCAGCAACACGTCCTTGCGGCTCAGGTAACCGCTGGCCAGCACATGCTGCATTGCACCCAGGTATTCGCGTGCCTGACCGATGCGCTGGTCGATAAAGGCATCGGCCACGGCCAGCGGCAGGCCCAGCTCAGCGTATCCAGCGTTCAGTTTCTTCAGGCTGACGGCCAGCTGGGTCAATGCGTCCTGGTAGCCACTGCCCTCGGCAAACAGGGCGTAAATACCGCGCTCGCCCGTCTTTTTGTGTTCCAGCAACTGGTTGGTGACGCCCGAGTAGGCCGACACCACATACACGCGGCCATTGATGTGCTTGGGATCGTGCAGCACGATGTGACGCAGCACATCGCCAAAGGCGGTCATGGAAGTGCCGCCGATCTTCTCGACAGAGATCTTGGAGTTTTGAATGTCTTGCATGGACAAGCTCGAAAGAGCAAACAAAGAAAAAAGCCAGGCGAATGCGCTATCTGCAACGCATCGGCAGAGCAAAACCCGCTATTTTCCACCACTTTGCGGCTTCAGACGGATCGCGGCGTCCTGGCCCGCCGGCACGAACAAGCCCCATGCCCTCTGCGGTGCTGGCATGCCCGCCTTTCACCCATAGCAGCCGTTGGGCTTGAGGCGCGACCGAGGCATGTTTTAATGCACGGCTTCAGACGAGGCGGTTGCGCAAACCATTCGCGCCTTGGCGACTGAAGTTCACAACAGACAACAAGCGGGAGCGACAAAGTGGAAAACAACGTCATGATGGGTGCCGCCACGGGCGGAGTGGTTGGACTGCTGATCGTGCTGGTGCTGGGCCTGGTGGTCGGCGCGGTGGCAAAGCTGCTGATGCCTGGAAAAGACCCAGGCGGCTGGTTCGTCACCAGCCTACTGGGCATCGCTGGCGCCTGGGTCGGCTCGTTCGTGATGGGGCTGCTCGGGTTGAGCGGTCAGCTTCCTGCCTTCCTGAGCGCAGTCGGCGGCGCGATTATTCTCTTGGTGTTGTATCGGATGCTCAAGAAGTCCTGATGCTCTGCCAGCCTCACGTCCTACTGCAGCACGACTGACACAGGCCCGCGCATGACCCTGGTTCCGTTTCGTTGGCTTGTCGCGCTCACCTGTGCTGGCCTCATGAGCGGCATGGCGCTGGCGCAGGACGACAAACGTACCGAACGCATCCAGTTCAAGAAGGGTGCGACCAGCGCGATCGTCGAAGGCCGCATCCGAGGTAGGCAGTCGGTCGACTACCTGATCCGTGCGCGCAGGGGGCAATCTGTCAACATCAGCTTGGCCACCGCGCACACGGCCACCTACTTCAACATCCTGGCGCCAGGCCAACGCGAAGCGACGGTCTTCAACGGGTCGACTGGCCAAAACCAGTTCGAAGGCGTGCTTGCGCAGGAAGGCGACTACCGGGTGCGCGTGTACATGATGGATTCGGCCGGACGGCGGGATGAAGCGGCCCGTTACCGGCTGGAGGTGGTCATCGGCGCATCTGCCATTGGCGGTCAGGCGCCTTCAACCGATGCCAAGGTGGCTGGCACCGACTTCCATGCCACTGGCGAGCTGACCTGTGCCATGGGTGGTCAACCGGGGGGCACTTGTGCTTTTGGCGTTAAACGCGGGAGCCAGGGCAATGGCCTGGTCGAGGTGACGAAGCCCGATGGTAGTAAGCGCGTGATCGTCTTTCAGAGAGGCCGCGCCACTGGGTATGAGGGCAGCCAGGCCGTTCGGTCCCCGTTCAAGGCGTCTCGCCAGGGCGACCTGACGATCGTTGACATCGGTGACGAACGTTATGAGATTCCGGACATCGTCATCAATGGCGGCTGAGAAGTCGAGCAATGTTTCAACTGGGAACCCAATGCACACGCGCCGTGACCACTGTCATGGAACGACCCACGCCGTGATCACGACTCGCTGGCAACGATGAAGGCTCTGACGCTCTCCCTGGTGCATCTTGTCGCTGGCGACAGTGCAGCAGGTTGCCTGCGTGCGGCGTGTGCCTCGTACGGAATGCCGGGCGTTGTGATCGGGTACCCGGCTGACCTTGCGCATGGGCCGCTCGATGATGTCGAGGCCAGCGTCGCCTACATGCAGCTGATTGCCAAAGGCTATGGCGAAAGCGAGACGGAGCACGGCAACCCATTCGCTCAGTGGCGGGCTGTGGACGAGCGCCTGGCGCGCGAACGACCAGACGCCATCATCATCTGGACCGGGGACAACGTGGCGGACGCGACCTTCATCGCGATGGTCTGTGACCGGCTGGCCGCAAGAAGCGAGCCGCTGTGGCGTGTCCAGGTGCCCGCAATCGGATCGCGCCCGCATGTGGCTATGCACTCGCCAGAGCAACTGGCGCAGCTTTTTGACACGCGTGCCATGTTGAGCGACGGGGACCGCCAGTGCTTCGCGCAGGACTTCGCGCGCATCCGCGATACCAGCGGTCGCCTGCGGCGCCTGGAGGGCGGGCGCGTGGTCGACGTCCCGATCGAATACTACGATCTATGGCTGCTGGCCGGTTGCGGCACCGATTGGCAGCCTGCGGCGCGCGTCGTGGGCATGGCGATGGCCTCCTGCGACGGACCGAATCTGATGGGCGACGCCTTTTTCACCGCGCGCCTGACCGCGCTGATCGAGGCCGGGTCCATCGAGACCAGCGGCACGCGGCCAAGAGTTCTTGATTGTTCAGTGAGGCTTGCGACCCGTTGAGAGCAGGTGCATGCCAAGCATTGCACCGCCCACCGCAAAAACAGCGTGGCAGGAGGCAAGCCACCAGGCCCGGGCGGGCCCGGTATTTACGCCGCTACTGCCCGAACAAAGCCTTCGTGTGGGCAGCGTCCACCTTGTCGCTGTGCTTGGAGACATGGCAGACCTTGTCCTTGGTCTTGCAGTCCACGCCGTTGCTGAAGGCAAACCAGGTGAGGTCGTAGCTGGCCGACCCGCCGCCTGCATTGATCCTGGCCATCATCGCGTCTTGCGCCTTCTGTCCCAGGTACTCCTTGGTGTAGGCCAGGGAGATACCTTGGTCGTCAGCGCAGAACTTCGCCTTCTTGTCGCAGACGATGCCCTTGCTTGGCGAATACACGGAGCCCTTGAGCTGAGCGCTAATGGCCAGGGGAGAGGCAAGGCAAAGGACTGCAATCAGGGGTAGGTATTTCATGTGGAGATCGCTTGTGGGTGGATGATGAAGGGCCGAGGGCCCTGCTTGCATGATACGGACTTGCGCGCGCATCCACCAGACGCGCGCACCGACCGATTCACTTGCACTTCGACAGTTCGAGGTACTTTTCGCCGTCGGCCACCGAGAACGCTCGATCCTGCTTTGAATAGATGTACTGCTGACCCTCGGGCGTACTGGCCACACCTTGGGCATCGAGCCGGGGCGACGTGTACATCACGCCCTGGTATTTGAAGTTGAAGCCGCCTTCCAGATAGTGCACTTTGACGCGTTGCGGGGCGATTTTCGTGCCAACCAGCATGCCGCCTGTGACCTGCCGCTTCTCGGTCAGGGTGCAGGTCATGGAGAAATTGCCATCCGCAGCGAAGGCGGCATGGGCGGCAAAGCACGACAGGGTTGCAAGCAGCAGGGTTGAAGGCTTCATGATCTTGTCAGCCCAACGGGCTGTCTTCAGGCAGTTTTGAATCTTTGATCCTACCCCGCGTGGTCGACAGGGCAACGGGCTCATGCCTCTATGGTGATCGCTGTGAGAATCTTCCTCGCTTGCGCAGCGCCTGGCCAAAGGCCGCCACGCAGCGTCTCATGCGACGCAACGCCCCAGGCTCTCGATCGAAGCGCTCCCAAACCTGGGGGCAGCGCAGGCTGGCCCACGATGTCACACATGGTGATGATGCGGGGCACATTGGTGCGCGTCTGGATGTCCCTGTGGATGAACCCTCAGTCGGGGACGGCCGCGCCTGCTTGATAAGAAGATGAGGATTTCGATTCAAGCGCCACCCGCTTGAGGCCAATTCAAAAGGTGGGAGCCTGAAATAAGAGATTGGGGTATGTCGAACGCAGGCGAAAGCGCCATCGTGTCGAGCTCCATGCGCCCCAGAGCGCCGCCAGCACCGTGTGCCAGCCACAGCCCCTTACCGTCTGACGTGCGAGCGATGCCTCGCACACGTTCCATGCGAACACTCTTCTTGAACGCCTTGTGCTTCAAGCTCCACAACGTTAACCACCCAGGCGTGGGATGGGTCACCACCACCAAGTCGCGCTCGGGTATGACAAGCACGCTCAATGCCTCTCCCAGCAAGCCAGGAGATAAGTCTTGTGGTGGATGCATCACCTGCAACTGCTTGTCACGCCCATTGCAAAAACTCACCGCCCCAGCGTAGTCCGGCCCCAACCCCAAGCGAGGGGCAGACACCACGATGGTCTTGCTTGCATCAATCGGAGCAAGGTGCCCGGTGTTGTAGTTTTGCCCTGGCATCTCGTGCTTGTGCAGCAGACGCTGGCTCTGTACCTCAATGTACGTGACGCAGGGTGTGGCACCGGTGTCGGCAATCCCACCTCCATTGCTCACGACCAGTACCCGCCCACTATCGACCAGATGGCAATCGTGCGGGCGCTCGCCGTAGGTTGGAAAATCACCCAGATATTGCAGCGTTTTCGCGTCACGCACGCCAATGGCGCCGACGCCCTGTGCATCAGACTCCGTGGAAAGCAGCAATGTGCCTTGCTTGGCAATGACGCCGTGCCCATAGAAGTTGCGCTGCTTTACGGGCTCTAATCGATCGGTCAGTTGCATGGAGCGCAGATCAAACACACCAGCGCCCGGGCCTTGTTTTTCAAAAAAGAAGGCTCGCTCGGGTTTTTGTGGGTCAATGGCCCAACCATGCGGGAAAAAATGGCTGTCTGCCAACACGACGCTGGCAGGAGCTTGTGCGCTCGGGGGGATGTCGCGAACCAGCCCGAAGCGTTCGGGTGAATTCGCCGAGTGGCGAAAACGGCTACCTCCAAACAGCACATCAGTGGGTGAATCAGGAGTCGCCGCAGCGTCCCCTATTGCGCTGAAAAGGCCCAAGGTCGCGCCAAGCCAGTTACGACGATTCATGGTGTGCACTCATGGGGTGTTGAAGCGGTTCATGTGGGCACGATGGAAGATTTGGTTTTTCACCGGCTCATGCAGAGATTCCCTTAGGTCTGTGCACCAGCAAGGCGTGCCAAACGACCCGCTCCGCGCTGGCGCGCATTGATTGGAGCGCCGACACAGCGGACCCAGGGGTGCGCGTAAAAGCTGTGTTTCAGGACGACTCATCATCACGATGGGGCAGACAAAAGTGTTTATCAAACGTCCCAATGGACTCAACGGATCGAGAACCGCGAAGGGCAGCAAGGTGCAGGGGGTGCCGCCTCGGCTTGGCACTTTTGCTTGCAAACCGCAGGTCAAGT
>JBKCTS010000528.1:0-8403 GCA_046318695.1 Acidovorax sp. | reverse complement strand
CCCGCCTGGTGCGCGCCGAGTCGCCCGTTGCAGGCGTGACCGAAGTGCATGAGATGAAGATGGAAGGCGCTGTGATGAAGATGCGCGCCATCCCCGCGCTGGAGCTGCCCGCTGGCAAGCCGGTGGAACTCAAGCCCGGTGGCTACCACGTCATGCTGCTGGACCTGAAGGCCCCGCTGGCCAAAGACACTGCCGTGCCCCTGACGCTGGTGTTCCAGGATGCCAAGGGCGTCGAGAGCAAGCTCACCCTCAGCGTGCCCGTGGCCACCACGCCCCCGGGCGGCGCTGCCGGGATGGCAGGGCACGGTCACAGGCACTGACTGCTCTCTGGGCAGAAATCCGCCTCATCCCGGCTGCGATGCATTGGAGTAAGCTGTGAACCCACCACAGACCACCCAGGAGGCTGTCGGACTTGGAGCGTCGAAGCGAAAATGGACCGCTGCGGTCTATTTGCAGCCGACGATTTCCAGGCTCGACAGGCTCCTGGACCCACCTCTTGCGGAGCGGCCATGAGCGACACATCCAACGCCTTCGGTTTCGGCAAATTTGTCCCCGGTTTTGATTTTCTGCAAAGCCTTGCCAAGGGCGCGAGCAGCAGCATCCCGCAGCTGCCCAACCTCTCTAACTGGGTGGCGCCCACGATCAATGTGGAAGAGCTGGAAAAACGCATCGAGGAGCTCAAGGCCGTGCAGTTCTGGCTGGAGCAAAACTCGCGCGCCCTGTCGGCCACCATCCAGGCGCTGGAAGTGCAGAAGATGACGCTGGCCACGCTCAAGGGCATGAACTTCAGCATGGGCGATGTGGCCAATGCCTTCAAGCTCAAGACTGCGGACACCGTGATGGGCGGCGTGCAAAAGGCGGCTGAAGCCGCCGGTGGCGCGGCCGATGCCGTGGCCAGCGCTGCGGCGCGCATGGCAGCGCGCCCCCCCGCAGAAGACGAACCGCAGCCCGAGGCAGCGCCGCAGGCAGCCCGCGCGGAACAGCCCAAGTCCCGCAGCAGCAAGGCCTCCGCTGCCGAAACCCCGGTGGTGGACCCGATGCAATGGTGGGGCGCGCTCACCAGCCAGTTCCAGCAGATCGCAGCCACTGCGATGAAGGACGCGGCCAAGCAGACCGCCATTGATGCCACCAAGAACATGGCCAGCGGTCTGGCCAAAGAGGCCATCAAGACAGCCACCGGCATGGCCAGCCAGTTGGCCGCACAGGGCATGCAGACCATGCGGGGCAGCGCCTCTGCGAAAAAGCGCGCGCCATCAGCGTCTGCGCCTGCACCAGGGCCCAAGACCGCCGCCGCCAAGAAGGCGCCTGCCCGCAAGACCGCAGCCGCCAAAAAAACCACCGCCCGCAGCGCATCGCGCAAGACCTCGCGATGACGGGTGCGGGCATCACGCGGACTTGCGCGGACGCCATGCGCCTGCGGCCCCACCGCGACCAGACACCATGAAACTCTTTCCCTCCGGCCACGCGACCCACCCCCGGTGGAGCATGGCTGCGGCGCTGGTCGTCGCCCAACTGCGCGCCCAGATGGCCTTGCCCGACCATGCCTCGGCCCCCACGCTGGGCCTGGTCTACATCACCGACCATTACGCCAACGAAGCGCCTGCGCTGCTCGAATACCTTCGCAGCGAACTGCCGGCAGTGACCGACTGGAGCGGCACGGTGGGCGTGGGTGTGTCGGCCAACAATGCCGAGTATTTTGACGAGCCCGCGCTGTCGGTGATGCTGCTCGATATACCGGCCGACCAGTACCGCGTGTTCTCGGGCGTGGCCCCGCTGCCAGCGCACCCGGATGCCACCACCAGCGGCTTTGCCGCGCACACCGCGCTGGTGCATGCCGATGGCCGCACGCCCGAGTTGGCCGAGCTGCTGGCCGAGATGTCCACGCGCACGGCCACGGGCTACCTGTTTGGCGGCCTGCCGGCCAGCCGCACGGCCAGCGTGCAGTTTGCGGTGGGTGGCAGCGGCCACCTGGCAGGGCAGGGCGCGGCCAGCGGCGTGTTTGACGCGGGCCTGTCCGGCGTGGCCTTCGCCGCCGGGGTGGGCATGGTCTCGCGCGTCACGCAGGGCTGCCAGCCGGTGGGCGCGCTGCACACCATTACCGCAGCGCAGGACAACGTGGTGCTCGCTCTCGACGGCGAGCAGGCGCTGGATGTGCTGCTGGATACGCTGGAAGTCACGCTCGATGGAGACCCGCAGCCCGCGCTGCGCAAGGTGCGCGCCACGATGGCCGGGCTGGTCAGTGCGGACGCGCAGCCCCAGGGGCAGCGCCGCACAGGCCATTTTGGTACCGACACGCGGGTGCGCCATATCGTGGGCCTGGACGGTGCGCGGCGCGGCGTGGCGCTGGCCGACTATGTCGAGGCGGGCATGCGCCTCGCGTTCTGCCAGCGCACCGTGTCGGCGGCGCGGGCGGATCTGATGCGCATCTGCGCCGAGATTCGTGAAGAGCTGTCGCCCGAGGAGCTCGAGCGGCTTGCGCTGGCGCCCTCCGTCGGTACTGCGGGCGGCGCGGGTTGCACCGCCGCGGGGCCGGATGGCGAACCCCAGCAGCAGCGGCGCATCTGCGGCGCCATTTACGTGAGCTGCTCAGGCCGTGGCGGCCCCTTCTTTGGCGGGCCCAGCGCCGAGCTGCAGATCGTTCGCCATGCGCTGGGCGATGTGCCCTTGGTCGGGTTTTTTGCGGGCGGCGAGATCGCCCACCACCACCTGTACGGCTACACCGGCGTGCTCACGGTGTTTGTGGCAGCCGACTGACCGCCGGGAAGCCGCCCTCCGGCGCTCACCCAGTAGCGTCGTCGTCGGACTCGGCTTTTTCCTCGGGGGTAAGCCGGCGGGCCAGGATCTTGTCGATGGTCTTGCCATCCATGTCCACCACCTCGAGCTTCCAGTCTTCCCACCGCACGGTATCGGTCACCTTGGGCAGGCGGCCGATCAGCAGCATGATCATGCCGCTGAGCGTGTGGTAGCGGCCACGCTCTTCTTCGGGCACGGTGTCCAGGTTCAGGCGGTCTTTGAGCTCGGGCACGGGGATGTGGCCGTCCAGCAGCCAGCTGCCATCGTCGCGCTGCAGCGCCCATGACGTTTCAGGATCGCGGGGCTGGAACTCGCCGGTGATCGCCTCGATCAGATCTTGCAGCGTGACGATGCCCTGCACCTCGCCGTACTCGTCGATGACAAAGGCCATATGCACATCCGACAGGCGGAAGTTGTCCAGCAGTTCCATGCCGGTGATGGTCTCGGGCACATACAGTGCCGTCTGCAGCGGCTGTTCGGCCAGCGTGCGCGAGCGGTCGCGGATGGCGCGCGACAGCCACTGGCGTGCGTTCACCACGCCCAGGATTTTGTCCATACCGCCTTGCACCACCGGAAAGCGCGCGTGGTTGGATTCCTCGATGCGCTGCAGGTGCTCTTCGAACGGCGCATCCACATCCAGACACACCACATCGCCGCGCGGCACCATGAGCGAGCCGATCTGCCGGTCGTCCAGGCGAAACACGTTGCGCACCATGGTGTGCTCGTGCGACTCGATCACCCCCGCCGTGGTGCCTTCGACCAGCATGGCGTGGATCTCGTCCTCGGTCACCGGGCTGCCGCTGGTTTCCTTCACGCCCATCAGGCGCAGCAGCGTGCGGGTGGAGGTGGACAGCAGCAGCACAAACGGCTTGGTTGCCAGCGCCAGCCAGTGGATGGGCCGCGCCACCAGGCGGGCAAAGGTCTCGGGGTACGACTGGCCAAGGCGCTTGGGCACCAGTTCGCCCACCACGATGGAGAAATACGTGATCAGCACCACCACCAGCGCCGTGGCCGCGTAGCCGCCATAGGGCTGGGGCACGCCCAGCAACCCCAGCCAGCGCCCCAGTGGATCGGCCAGCGCGGCCTCGCCCACGATACCGTTGAGCACGCCGATGGACGTGATGCCAATCTGGATGGTGGAGAGAAAGCGCGTGGGGTCTTCGCCCAGCTTCACAGCGGCGGCGGCGCCGCTATCGCCCTCATCGATCAGCTTTTGCAACCGGGCTTTGCGCGCCGTGACGAGCGCGATCTCCGACATGGCGAAAAGCCCATTCAAAAGGATGAGGGCGAACAGTATTGCGATTTCCATACAAAGGGCGCCCGTCGCGCCCTCGGGTGTTGCGAAGCGCAGATTGTAAGGATGACCCCGCGCAAGGCCGCCAGTCAGCCCGGTCGGCGCGACTGCCCCGCGCATATTGCGGGTGGCACGGCGGGTCCGCCGCAGCGGCCAACACCCGATGTGGCGGCCTCGCGTATTGCTTGGTAACGCCCTTTGTTACGATTTCGAACGTCTGCCTTCGAGTCGATACAGCGGCGAGCCCCCAGAATGGGCCACGCATAAAGCGGTGACGCCGTGTTTCATCGGTGTGTGGCCGCTGGCTCGGATGCGAAGCTGCAGGCTTGTCGTTAGCCCCCGTCGGTTTTTTTAATATCTATCCCCTGGAGACATTTCATGAAAGAGTCCACGCCCCTGCCACGCCGCCACATGCTGGCCGGAAGTGCCGCAGCCCTGAGCGCGATCGGCCTGGCTGGCTGGGCAGGCGGCGCACGGGCCCAGGCCGTACCGGCTGCCAAAGGTCTTCCGGCCTATGCGGCATGGAAAACGTCCGACGCGCTCATCGTGCACAGCGGCAACACCTTGGAAACCAAGCGCTCGGCTTTTGGCACCAGCGTCATCACGCCGTCCAACCAACTGTATGTGCGCAACAACCTTCCGGCGCCCGATGCCGCCATTGTGGAAAGCCGCGACGCGTGGAGCGTCAGCATCGAAGGGGTTGCGAGCCCGCGCACCCTGACGCTGGCCGAACTGCGCACCCTGGGTGTGGAAACCGTAGCCACGGTTTTGCAGTGCTCGGGCAACGGCCGCGGGTTCTTTCCGAACAAACCCAGCGGCACCCCCTGGGGTGTGGGGGCTGCGGGCTGCGTGGTCTGGAGCGGGGTGCCCCTGCGCAACGTGGTGGCGGCGCTCGGTGGTGTGGCACCGGGCATGGTCTTTTTGACCGGCACGGGCGGTGAAAAGCTCCCCGAGGGGGTTGATCCGCTGTCTGTCGTGGTGGAGCGCTCGGTGCCCCTGAAGGCGCTGGACGACGCGCTGCTGGCCTGGGAAATGAACGGTGAGCCCCTGTCGATTGCGCACGGCGGGCCTCTGCGGCTGGTGGTGCCCGGCTACCAGGGCGTCAACAACATCAAGTACGTCAAGCGCGTGGCATTCACGCCGGTGCAGTCGCAGGCGCGCATCATGTCGCATGGCTACCGCATGTCGCCGCCCGGCTCCAAGGCCGGTCCCGAACAGCCTTCGGTGTGGGAGATGGGTGTCAAGTCCTGGATCAACGGCCCGCTGGCCGAAGGCGGCCCCATCAAGCCCGGCATGGTGCAGGTGCATGGCGTGGCATTTGGCGGCACGCAGGGCATCAAGGGTGTCGAGCTGTCGGTCGATGGCGGCAAGACATGGCGTGCGGCACAGCTCATCGGGCCGGACCTGGGCCGCTTTGCCTGGCGGCAGTTCGTGCTGGCGGTGCGTCTGGATGCGGGCACGCATGTGCTGGCCAGCCGCGCCACCGATGTGGCCGGCAACGTGCAGGCCGAGCAGCGCGAGGAGAACTTGGGCGGCTTTAACAACACCAGTTGGCGCGACCACGCTGTCAGCGTGACGGTGGCGTGAGGATGGCTGGTCGGTCCTGTCGCGCCTTCAGCGCGGTTGTCGTGGTGCTGGTTTGCTGTGCGCTCGATATGGGTGCGTCCTGGGCGGCCGACCCCGCCGATCTGGCGCGCGGCAAGGAGCTGTTTGGCAAGATCCAGCCTGCGTGCGCCACCTGCCACACCCTGCAGGCAGCCGGTGCCCAGGGGCAGGTCGGGCCGGTGCTCGATGAGCTCAAGCCCGATGCCGCACGCGTGCTGCGGGCCCTCAAGGCCGGTATCGGGGTCATGCCGTCCTATGCCGAGCGCCTGAGCGAAAAAGACATGCAGGCCGTGGCGCAGTTTGTGGCGCACGCCACGGGCGCTGCCAGGTAGCGCCCGGCGTCCGGTAGCGCATCAGGCCTCGTCAGGTAGCCCCACGCGCCCGGCTTGGGGTGCGAACCAGAACCGTTCGGGCTGAGCCGGTCGAAGCCTTGCGCGGCGCTTCGACAGGCTCAGCGTGAACGGTGTCATGGGTTCTCATCGGTGATGAGGTTGCGCCGATTTGCGCTGGATCCCTCTGACCCGTTCGGGCTGAGCTTGTCGAAGCCTTGCGCGGCGCTTCGACAGGCGCAGCGTGAACGGTGTCATGGGTGCTCATCGGTGATGGGCGCATGCCGATTTGCGTTCGATCCCTCCCAACCGTTCGGGCTGAGCGTGTCGAAGCCTTGCGCGGCGCTTCGACAGACTCGGCGTGAACGGTTTGGGGGGCGGTGTGTGCTCTCGCTCGTCAGACTGCCGTGCGCGAGGGCAGCAGCGCCACCGCTGCGGTGCGCCCCTGCAAACCCTGGAACGCAAAGTCCACCTCGGGTACCCGGCCGCTCACGATGTCGGCCAGCGACTTGCCCGAGCCGCAGGCATGCGTCCAGCCCAGCGTGCCGTGGCCGGTGTTCAGGAACAGGTTGCCCACTTTCGTCTTGCCGATCAGCGGCACGTTGCTGGGCGTGGCGGGGCGCAGGCCGGTCCAGAACTGGGCCTGGCTCGCATCGCCCGCACCCGGAAAGAGTTGCTCCACGCGGCGCACGATGGCATCGCAGCGTACCTGGTTGAGGTCGCGGTTGTAGCCGTTGAGCTCCGCCGTGCCCGCAATGCGCAGGCGGTCGCCGCCGCGCTCGCTGGTGTAGCGCGAGAACACCAGCTTGAACTCATCGTCCGTCAGGCTCACCTGGTGGGCCATGCTCGCGTCCTTGACGGGCATGGTCACCGAATAGCCCTTGGCCGGGTCGATCGGCAGGCGGATGCCCAGCGGCTGCGCCAGCAGCGGGCTGAACGAGCCCATGGCCAGCACAAACGCATCGCCGCGCACGCGCTCAAAGCGGCCTTCGGCGTTGGTCACCTCCACATGGTCGATGCGGCCACCCACCTCGCGCAGCGCGGTGATGTGGTGGCCCATGCGGAACTGCACGCCCGCGGCCTCGCACAGCTTGGCCAGCTCGCGCGTGAACTGGTTGGCATCGCCGGATTCATCTTCGGCCGTGTAGGTGGCACCAGCGAGCTGCGGGCGGATGTGGGCCAGGGCGGGTTCGATGCGCACGGCTTCGTCAGCGCTGATGACCTGGCGCTCGCAGCCCAGGGCGCGCATCTGCTCGGCGGGGGCCAGCGCACCGTCAAATTCTTTTTGATTGGTATAGAAGTGCAGGATGCCCTGCGTGCGCTGGTCGTACTGGATGCCGGTGGCCGCGCGCAGCTGCTGCAGCACGCTGCGGCTGTAGGTGCCCAGGCTCACGATCTGCTCGATGTTGTGGCGGGTGCGGGCTGGCGTGCAGTTGCGCAGGAACGACAGGCCCCACAGCCACTGGCGCATGTCGGCGCGCAGGCGGAACAGCAAAGGCGCATCTTCCTTGCCCAGCCACTGCAGCACCTTGATCGGTGCGCTGGGGTTGGCCCAGGGCTCGGCATGGCTTACCGAGATCTGGCCCCCGTTGGCAAAGCTGGTTTCCGCGCCGGGCGTACCCTGGCGGTCGATCACGGTCACTTCGTGGCCGAGTTGCGAGAGGAAGTAGGCAGAGGTCACGCCGAGCAGGCCGGCACCCAAAACGATTACGCGCATGATTTTCAAGCCTTTCCGGGCTATGGCGCTTGGTGGGTGTACGGGTTCAGCTATTGAATCAATAGCATGGGAAAAGCAACCGACGCACATCCGCCAAGCTGCCGCTCCCCCTGTCCTTGGTACCTGAGAGATTCACCGCCATCCCACCCGGGCTGCGGCTTGCTCCTTCGGTGCGCTGCAGACCCGGTAGGGGGTTGCAGCGGCTCTCCAGACGGCTTTAAAACTTTGAGCAGTACGGAACCTGAGCGTGTATGGGAGTTTGCGCCTTCGGTGCAGTGGCCGCCGGTGGGGCGGGCCGCTGCTCTCCTGCTGAAACTGATTGTAGGGGCCACGCCGCGCTAATGGGCCGCAATCGTGACTGATGGAGGCCCGCTTGCCGCAGGGGCGCATAGCGGGCGCTCGCTCGCGCAGGGGGCGCTTACCGCCGCATGTTGGCAAACGCCTCGAATTCCCAGCTTCGCATGGCCAGCAGCAGGGTGTAGCCCTCGCGTTCGCGCTGGGGCAGCTTTTGGTCGGCCAGGTGTTGCTGGGCAAAGTCCTGGGCCACGCGCTGCATGCGCTCCATGAAGGCGGGTGCCAGGCCGCGGCTGATGTTGCCGTGCACCAGTAGCACGCCTTCGCCCGCGCCATCGAAGCCGCCTGCAAAGTAGTCGAGCAGGGCGTGC